>CBQZLL010000091.1:0-10787 GCA_967749945.1 uncultured Frankiaceae bacterium | reverse complement strand
GGCCTGGACCTCGACGGGGGTCCAGGCCGGACGCGTTTTCTACCGTCAGGCGCCGTGCGCGAGCTCGTGACTCTTGTGCCCGAACAAGTAGCCGGCCTTGGCGATCCGCTCGCGCTCCGTACCGCCGCTCGCGACGTAGCCGAGCACCTCGACGATCGCCTCGTAGCGGGCGAACCGGTCGTACACGTCGGACGGGTCACGTCCCGTGTACGCCGCGATCACCTCGATCGGGTCACCGATCAGCTCGACGGTCTCCCGTAGCCGGGCCAGCGAGTCCAGCCCGTCGTGCACGAGGAACCAGTGGTACAGCGTCGTGTGGAACGCGATGGTCCGCTGTGCAATGAGCGCCGCTGCTCCCGCGCGGCGCCAGTCGCCGTCGCGGCCGGTGGCATCCGCGACGGCGATGAGCCGCACCGCGTTGCGCCACGCCGCCTCCTTCGCGGTGCGCTGGCCGCGGCTGAGGACGTGGAGGGCGACCGGGTCGGCTTTCGTCGCGACGTACGTCCGTGCCTCGTCCTCGGCACAGAGGCTCCGCCGGGCGATCTCGACGCGGTCCTTCTCCGCGCACCGGGCGAACTCGGGGTCGAACCGGCCGCTCTTGATCCGCGTAGCCGCGGCGACGACCGTCTCCGCGTAGAGCCGGCCGAGGTCGATCTGCAACGCGCCCTTGACGAGTGCCGAGACGTCGTCGGCGGTGTCGACCGCGAAGTCGGCCAGGGGCTCGACCTCGGGCGAGCACTCCTCGTACCAGGGGGCCTCGGCCGGCTTCCCGGCCGGCGCGTCGGCCGGCTTCTCGCCGTGCTCCTTCGTCTCCTCGGGTCGTTTCGGTTCGGGTGGCATGGCGGTTCCTCCGATGGGATGGCCGAGCGCGCCGAGGACGGCACGCTCGACGGACGGGTCGTCCAGTGAACGCAGCCCGCGAAGGGCCGCGAGTACGGGTGCCACATCGAGGTGTCCGGCGACGCCGTGCCGTAGGGCGACGGCGGCGGCGACCTCCTCGGCGAGCACCGGGAGCAGGGCGTCGAGCTCGGCGCGCACCCCGGCCACCAGCCGGTCGAGCGGCATCACGGCGACACCCGGAACGGTCGTTGCGCTCCCGCCGTGGCGCCCGGTCCCGAGAGCACCCGGGCGAGGCAGACGCGGACGACGTCGGGGACGGCGAGCGCCACGAGCACCGGAGGGTCCGCGCCCGCAAGGCGAGCGAGGACGCCGGGCAGGAGGCGTTCGACCTCGGCGTCGTACGCGGGCCGGTCCAGCCGCCGTCGCGCGACGGACTCGACCGCCGACGCGAGCAGCGTGGCAGGCACAGGGGACTCCGCGGATCGGGGTGACGAACGGGAGGACCCGCGGCGGCCCGCCAGGGCCCGCGACGCGCGGGACAAACGACCGGTGACTCCTGAGCGGCGAACCCGGGGCGCCTGCCCACCGCGGTTCGCGCGGGTATTCCTACTACCACGCCGCCAAGACCGCAAGAGGTAGGCGGAAGTGTCGGATTTGCGACTCTCCGTCCCGTCGGGGCTGCGCGCTTCCTAGGGTCACCTGACGGAGGGGGCCACGGACTCCGAGGGGGACCCGGGGGATGGTCGCGGTGTGGCTCGACGCGTCGCTGCTGCGCGACGCGCGCCTCGGAGCCGCGATCCTCGCCGCGCTGCGGGCGCACGGCGCCGATGTCGTCGAGAAGGCGGACGGGCAACCGGGCTTCGTGGCGTTCGACGTCGCGGACGCGGAGGCGTACGCCGCCGTCGCCGAACGCAGCCGCGCCGGCACCGACCGGGTCCTCGCACTGCCCGTCGGCGACGCCGACGTCTGGCCGTTGCTCGCCGCCGGGGCCGCCGACGTCATGACGTGGGATCCGGGCACGGCGGCCGACGTCGTCGCGCGACTGGCCCGCTGGGTGGAGGTCGACGCGGTCGTCGACGGTCCGCTCGTCCGCCGCCACCTGGTCGGCTCGGGACCGCGCTGGCGGGCCGTCGTCCGCCGGCTCGTCGAGGTCGCGCACTTCACCAGCGCGCCGGTGCTGCTCACCGGTGAGAGCGGCACGGGCAAGGAGCTGGCCGCGCGGCTCGTGCACGCGCTCGACCCGCGGCCCGGCCGTACGGACCTCGTCGTGCTGGACTGCACGACGGTGACGCCGTCGTTGTCGGGCAGCGAGTTCTTCGGGCACGAGCGCGGCGCGTTCACCGGCGCGGTGGCGGCGCGCGACGGGGCGTTCGCCGCGGCGAACGGCGGGACGCTGTTCCTCGACGAGGTCGGCGAGCTGCCGATGCCGATGCAGGCCGAGCTGCTCCGCGTCGTGCAGGAGGGGACGTACAAGCGGGTCGGCGGGAACGTGTGGCACCGCACGGCGTTCCGGCTCGTCTGCGCGACGCACCGCGACCTTGCCGCGGAGCACGTGGCGGGGACGTTCCGGCCCGACCTGTACTACCGGATCGCGGGCAGCACCGTGCACCTGCCGCCGCTGCGCGAGCGGCGCGCGGACGTCGTACCGCTGTTCCGGCACTTCCTCGCCGAGCTGTCGGGCGGCGTCGCGCCGCCGCTCCACCCGGCCGTCGAGTCGCTCGTCGCCGACCGGGCGTACCCGGGCAACGGCCGGGATCTTCGCCAGCTCGCCGCGCGGGTGCACGCGCGGCACGTGGGCACTGGGCCGGTGACGCCGGGTGACGTGCCGCGCGAGGACTGGCCGACGGGTGCGGTGCCGTCGCCTGAGCGCTTCGGCGACGCCGTACGGGAGGCGCTGGCGAGCGGCATGACGTACGCCGACATCCGCGACACCGCGGCGGACCTGGCGTTGGGGATCGCGCTCGAGGAAGCGGGCGGGAACGCCCAGCGCGCCGCCGCGCGCCTCGGCGTCACCGACCGGACGGTGCAGAAGTACGTGGCGGGACGCCGCTCGACGGCCGGCGCCGCCGACGCTACTGGTGAGTAGCGGCGCCGCCGTTCACCGGTTCGTGCTGCGCCGATCGCCGCAACTCACCTTTCGCGTCGGCGCAGGTCCGCGCGCAGGTCGGGTCGGGTCCATACGTCGATGGCTGTCGCGGCGAGTGCCTTCGCGCCGTCGAGGATCGCGCGGTCGGCGGCGGGCGACGCCGCGGCCACCGCGAACGCCGCGCTGTGCGACGCCACCTCACGCGGCGCGATCGCGATGTGCGGCTGGATCGTCGGCAGCAGGTGGCTCACGTTGCCGACGTCGGTCGAGCCCCCGGGCAGCCCTTCCGGGCCGACGAGCGCGCGGCCCAACGCGCGGGCGTTGGCGGCGTACGCCGCCGACAACGGCGGGCACGGCTGCAGGTCGTCGTACGGCTCGCCGACCGGTTCGACCGACAGGGTGGCGCCGACCGCGGCGGCGCCGTGGCGGTAGCAGCCGAGCACTCGCTCGCGGACGCCGTCGAGCCCGCGTCGCGACGGGTGGCGCACCTGCACCTCCGCGACGGACCGGTCGGGTACGACGTTCGGCGCGTCGCCACCGTGCCGGATCACCGCGGCGGCCCGCGCCCCGACTGGTAGGTGCGCGCGCAACGCGGTCATCGCCGTATAGCCGAGCACGACGCCGTCGAGCGCGTTGATGCCTCGCTCGGGGAACATCGCCGCGTGCGCCGCCCGCCCGTGCGCGGTGACGCGCAGCGCGACGGCGGCGGTGACGTTCGGCGTCGCGGTGTCGTACGACGACGGGTGCACCATGAGCGCCGCCGCGGTGTCGTCGAAGAGCCCCGCGCGGGCGAGGATCACCTTGCCGCCGTGCATGTTCTCCTCTGCGGGCGTGCCCACCAGCCGCACCGTGCCGCCACCCGCGCGCGCCAGCCGCGCGAGCACCAGCGCGGCGCCGAGCGACGACGCGGCGATGACGTTGTGGCCGCAGGCGTGGCCGAGCTTCGGCAGCGCGTCGTACTCGCAGAGGATCACCACCGTCGGCCCCCGCCCGGCCGATCCGGCGAACGCCGTCGCGAGCCCGCCGACGCCGACCGTTACGGGCAACCCGCGGGCCGACGCGAGCGACGCGATCCGCGCCGCCGACCGTTCCTCGCGGAACGCCGTCTCCGGGTGCGCGTGCAGGTCGTGGCTCAGCGCGACGAGGTCGCCCGCGAGCGAGTCGACGAGTGCGTACGCCGCGGACTTCACCGGCGCACCCGCGAGACGAGCCGGAGCACGTTGCCCCCCTCGACGAGCCGCCGCGACTCGGGCGCCAGGCCGAGCAGCCGCACCTTCGCGAGCTCTACGCCCGGGTGGTTCTGCGGCCCGTCCGAGCCGAAGAGCACCTTGTGCGCGCCCGCGCGTTCGACCGCCTCGACGAGCAGGTCGAAGTCGCGGACGCCCGAGGTGTCGGTGTGCGCGTTCGGGTGCCGGACGAGCACGTCGATGAGGCCGCGATGCGCCTTCCAGTCGCCGGCGTACGACCCGAGGTGCGGGAACACGAAGGCCACGTCCGGGTACTCCGACGCGGCCAGTTCGGCGATCGACACGTCGCCGAACACGTCGTACAGGACGGGCATCCGCTGCGCCCGCGCCACCTCGCAGATCTCTCGCGTCAGCCGCCCGTCGTGGCCGTGCGCCTTGATGCCGGAGAAGCCGCCGACCAACGACGCGACCCGACCGGCGTCGCGCGACGGGTGCACGAACGCGAAGCCGAGGAACCGCGCGGGGTCGCTCGCGACGATCGAGGCGACCTCGCGGTTGGCGACGGCGTAGTCGGAGTGGAACGCGGCGAGCAGCACGGTCCGGTCGATACCTGCCGCGCGCGCCCGCGGCAGGTACCGGTCCAGCGACGCGTTCGTGTCCCACGGCCCGGTGAGCCCGTCGCCGTGCCCGGCGTGGCAGTGCGCGTCGACGACGACGTCACGCGGCACGACGGACCTCCGCATGCCACGCGCGGGCGACCGCATCCGCGGCCGAGTCGACGTCGGCGGTGGTGTGCGTCGCGTTGACGATGAGGGTGACCGTCGCGCCCGGGACGCACCGCGCCTTCTGCACGACGGTCCGGACGCCCGCGTCGAGCAGCCGCCGGTAGATCCGTGCCGCGACCGCGCGCGGCAACGGCGGCAGCGACTGCACCGGGAACAGCCCGCCCGCCGGCTCGATGCCCGCCGCGCGGAGTCGCGACCGCAGCCGCGCGACGAGCCGGGCGAGCCGCCGGCGTACGCGGTCGCCGGCCGAGGCGTTCAGCGCGAGGGCGCGTTCGGCCGCGCGGATGTCGGCGAGCGACGGCGGCGACGAGTGGCTACGCGAAGGCCCGTCGGACGCGAGCCGCTCGACGACGGGACGCGCTCCGGACACCACCGCGAGCGGCGCGCCGTACGCCTTCGCCATCGACGCGACGACGACGAGCCGTGGCGACGTGACCCGCGCGCGCGCCGCCGTACCGCCGCCGCCAGGACCGACGACGCCGAACGCCTGCGTGTCGTCGACGACGACGTGGCCGCCGTACGACTCCGCGATCGACACGTAGTCGCGGACTGGCAGCACGCCGCCGCACCCGGCGCAGAGCCCGTCGGCGAGCAGGAGAGGGGCGAGGCCGCGGCGGCGGCACCGCGCCGCCGCGCGCGCCGCCGCCTCGGCGTCGAGGTGTCCCGCGACTGTCCGCGTCACACCCGACCGGTCGGCCGCCGCGGCCCCGACCTGGTAGAGGAACCGGTCCACGACGACCGCCGTGCCCGCGCCGCCGAGGACGTCGACGCAGTCGCTCAGCGCGTGCAACGTCGACGGTGCGAGCAACGCCCGGCCGGTGCCATGCAGCCGGGCCACCTCGGCGGCGACCCGCCGCCCCGGGCGCGGAACGCCCAGGGCGGCCGGACCGCCGGTGGTCAGCGACGACCACGGCCCGAGGGTGTGGCTCGGATGGTGCAGCCCGAGGTACAGCGACGACGTGAAGTCGGTCGTCACTACGCCCGCCGCTTCCCCGTCGCCAGCCGTCGCTGCAGGAGGAACCCGGGCGTCTGCGTGTCGACGCCTGCCGTCAGGTCGACGCCGGTCGCCGATCGGTACGCGTGCGTGTACCGCTGAATCTCGGGCCGCCAGTACCGCGCCCAGTTCGCCGCCTGCTGCGGATCGTTGACGACGCTCCAGTTGCCGTACCGGACGGACAGCAGGATCTGCTCGCCGTACGCCGCCATGTCGCGGAAGTGCGTGATGCTCGTGTCGCCCCAGCCCTGCATCTGCTTGACCGTGTCGACGCGGTCCATCCAGGGCTCCTCGTACGGCACCATGATCCGGCCGCCGAGGAACTCCCTCATCTCGGGCCGCGCGAGCAGCCACTGCATCATCAGCATCTCCGCGCGGGCCGTGGACGGCAGGTCGCCGAACTGGTTGTGCGCGCCCTCCGCGAGGATGAGGTGCGTCTCGCGCAACGCGTTGAGGAGCGGGAAGCCGTCCGCGAGGACGGTCGTGTCGTCGTCCTCCTTGAAGAACACGTGCGCGAGGAACAGCAGGTTGTGGAACGCCTCGAGGAACTTCGAGCGGCGATCGGCCGGCTGGTCCGACGGGATCGCCCGGCCGATCAGGCGCAGGCCGTACTCGTGCTCGTACTCGAACGACCGGCGTCGCACGGTGAGCCGCCGCAGCTCGTCCTGTGCCCAGCCCCAGAACACGTTCGACAGGGGCCGCAACGGGTCGAGGTCGAATCGCGCGAGCGGGTCCGGGCCGTTCATGAGCTTGCGGTTCTGGAACCGCGCGAGGATCGCGTTGAGCGTCTGGACGAGCATTCCTTCCTCGTGCCAGTACGACCAGATGAGCTCCATCGCGACCGGGCCGCCGAGCCGCGACGGGAGGATGCCGTACGCGCCCGGCGGCAGCTCCGTCGGGTCCTTGACCGGCAGCTCGGAGAGCCGGTCCCTGATGATCGACATGTACGGCAGCACCGACACCTTCTCCGCGCCGAGCTGCTCGTAGTACGCGTCGCGCATCGCCTCGACCTCGCCGGGCGTGAGGTTGCGACCCAGGCGGGTGCGCTCCTCGCCGGTGAACCGGCGCGCGGTCCCCGGGTTGGACAGCAGGTCCTCGATGTCGGACACGTCGTCGTCGAGGACGCCGGTCTCCTGCATGAGGAACGCGTCGGTCGACTCCTTGAGCAGCTCGTACGCGTTCGCACCGCGGTAGTTGAGCTGCTCCTTGCCGAGCACGCCGTCGGCGAACTCCTTGTACCGGCGGAACGAGATCGCGTTGGTGCGGTTGCGGATGATGACCCAGAGGACCTGGTCGTTGGTCGGGACCATCGACGTGCGCTGCAGGCTGACCGGCAGGACGCCGTTCTCCGTCGCGGTCGCAGCGGCCGGCGCGACGCGGACGGTCCACGGCTGGTAGCTCTGCTTGGCCGCGACGCCCTCACCGATCTCGCGTTCGAAGTCGGTCACCGACAGCGCCTTCGGGAGCTCGGTGTCGGGCCGCCCGCCGCCGCCGATGCCGTACGGCTCGTCGACGTCGAAGTCGGGCTCGTCGGCCGCGACGTTGACCACCGCGTCGCCGGGGTTGTACCAGACCGCGGTGACGTCGTAGTCGCCGGGACGTCGCCCCGACGTGTCGAAGTCGAAGTGCGGGCCCCGGTCGGGGAAGCGCTCCGGCTGCGACGTGGAGTACGGGCCGACGACGAACCAGTCGTAGACCCGGTTGGCCTGCGGGTCGGGCACCTGCAGGCGGACCACCGTGCCGGCCGGCACGGGGTCGGTGAACTTCGAGACGATCTTCGTCGGGTCGGACACGGCGGTCTCCTTCTACGGTTTACGAGGCTTGCCGGGTGAGGACTGGTCGCGGCGCCGCGCAGCGCGCCGACGTGTCGAGCGAGCTCCGCAACGCCCAGTCGGTGAGCAGCCGCGACAGCACGCGGCTCTCCACCTCGGGCGTGACGGCGCCGTTCGCCCGGGCCTGGCCGATGACGGCGAAGACGAGCGACGGCGGGACGGCGGTCATCGCGGAGGGTTGCGCGCGGAACCGCCCGTAGTACGCGGCGAGCTGCTCGGGCCGGCGGCCGGGCATCGTCAACGCCTGCGCCAGCGTCGCGCCGCGCAACGACGGCGGGCGATGCGCGACGAGGAACTGCACGAACGCCGGGATCGTCGCGTCGAGCCGGTCGATGGTCCGGCGGTGCGCGTCGGCGAGCACGCCGCGCGGGTAGAGCTGCTCCCACGTCTCCGCCAGCTCCGCCCACTGCGGGTGCGGGTACAGCGCCTGCCCCATCGCGGCGGAGATGCGGACGCGGATCCACGGGATCGGGTGCGGGTCGTCGCCGCTCGGCCGGAAGACGAAGAAGTTCGGCAGGCTGACGACGCCCATCAGGCCGAGCGTCGAGCCGATGCCGAGCTTCGACACGCTCCAGAGATCGGCGACGATCTCGCTGATCCAGCGTTCGAAGCAGTGCCAGGGCTTGCCGCGTTCCGGGCCTTCCGACGCGGCCTTCGCGCGCAACGCGGGCCGCACCGACGCCACCAGGTCGAGCAGCGCCGCGCCCTGGTGGCCGACCTCGTGGACCACAGACGAGGCGATGCCGTGACCGACCATGCGTTCCCGCGGGACGCGGACGATGGCGACAGGGTTCTGCCCGCCGCCCGGAAGCCGGGTCCGCGCGCGGCGGATCGCGGCGCCCGGGCCGCGGGCGAGGTAGCAGATGACCGGCGGCGGTTCGAGCCGGCCGTGCGGCAACCGCAACGTGTCGGCACAGAGGACGTCCAGCCCGGAGAGCCAGACGCCGGTCTCGTGCTCGCTGCGCTGGGTGATTACTTCGGTGAAGAGGTCGAACTGCGACAGCACGTCGTTGAACGACATCCGGATGAGGACGAACCGTCGTTGCTGCTCGGCCGGGGTCGCCGCGGCGCCCGGTCCCGCGAGCCAGCGGAGGTATGCCCGCACCCGGCGGCGCAGCGCCCGGCGGCCCTCGATGAGGAACCGCTCGATGGCCGTCTGCGCGGTCGGCGAGAGCGCCGCCGCTGGGACCATCGTCTCGTGGAGGGCGAACGGCCGGACCCGGTCGAGCCGGGTGAGGAGTGCGCGCGCCTCCGCGTCGAGGAGCCGCGCTGCCGGGGTGCGGGCGGGCATGGCGGTCAGGCTCCGAGGATGATGATCTTGCGACCGCGGCGGACCCAACGGCCGGTCTGCGGACGACCGTCGTACCCGTTGCCGTCGTCGTAGACGGTCGAGGAGTACGACGGCGCGTACGACGGCGTCGGGGCGTACGGCGTCGCCGCGTACGCGCCACCGACGACGGTGGTCGTCGGCACGTAGCCGCCGGCGTAGCCAGTGCCGCGCCGCGGGGGCGTCGCGCCACGAGCGGCGAACGCCGTGCTCGGCCGGTAGCCCGCGCGACGGCGCGTCGCGGGGACCGGACGGCGGGCGCTGGCGAACCGGCCGTCCGGACCGCGCAGCCGCGTGCCCGGGGCGTACCGCGTACCGGCGACAAGACCGGGCGCGTGCCGGCGGGCGGCGCTGACCACCGCGGCCTTGGCGACCGCGCGCGACGGTGCGTTCGGCGGCGCGATGGCGGCGTTGCGCGCGGCGGTGCTGGCGAGCCGGACGTAGCGCTTGGCGACCTCGAACTCGGCTTCCTGCTGCGACATCTCGTTCAGCTCGGGGATCTCGAACAGGCCGCTGGCGAGCGAGCCGAGCTTGCCGCCGATCGCGCCGCCGAGGCCCGGCACCACGAGGTTGCCGAGCGCGCTGCCCGCGATGGGCAACGCCTTCTTCGCGACGTTCTTGAGGATGCCGCCGAGGGCCCTGCCGGTGCCCGACTTCATGAAGCCGCCGACGCCCTTCGCGACGCCCTTGAACAGCTTGCCGAGGAACTCCTCGAGCTCCTCCTCGCTCTGGATCTCCAGCAGCTCGGACGCGAGCTCGGCTTCCTGCATCTCGCTCATGACCTCGTTCGACGTCTCGCCGAACAGGTTGCCGACGATGCCGCCGAGGAAGTTCTCGCTCTCGTACTCGCCGGTCTCGTACGCTTCGGACTCGAACAGCTCGTTGAGCTCCGACTCGTATTCGCCGGTCTCGTAGGCCTCCGACTCGGCCTCGAACAGCTCGTTCAGCTCCTGCGCCTCGAAGGCCTCGGCCTCGTTGGTCTCGAACACGCTCATGACTCGTCTCCCGGTGGTGGTTGAGGTACGGCGTCAGACGCCGTAGAGCACGATCGCGTCGCCCTTGCGGACCCAACGGCCCGAGTGCCGGCGGTAGCCGGGGGCGGTGTACGTCGCCAGCAGTCCCGGCGCGTACTGCGCCGCGGCCTGCTGGACGGCCTGGCCGACGACGGCCGCCGGGGGTGCGGTCCGCGGGGCGCGGGCGGCGTTGCGGGCGGCGGCGTTGGCGAAGCGGACGAAGCCGCGAGCGACCTCGAGCTCGCGGTCCTCGTTGGAGAGACCCTCGAGCTCCAGGCCGAGCAGGTCGCCGGCCGCGGCGCCGATGCGCTGGCCCCACTTCTGCCCGCCGCCCCCGGGACTGGCCCAGTTGCCGACGGCACCGCCGACGACCGGCAGTGCCTTCTTCGCCGCGTCCTTGAGGATGCCGCCGAGCTGCCGGCCCGTCGGGCTCGCCGCGAAGCTGCGCGCGGCCCCGGCCGCGCGGCTGATGAGGTTGCCGAGGAACTGCTCGAGCTCGGCCTCGTTCGAGACTTCGAGCAGCTCGGTGGCCAGCTCGGTCTCGTACGTCTCGTACTCCTGGGCGGCCTCGAGTGTCTCGGCCTCGCTCTCGGACTCGCCGAGGATCTCCAGGAACTCCTGGTGCGGGCCTTCGCCCGCGAGTTCGTTCCCCGTCTCGAACATGACCCGGTCAAGGTCGTGCATGGCTCCTCCTCGTCGTTCGAGCGCGCGCTCGACCGGAGA
>CBQZLL010000090.1:0-10823 GCA_967749945.1 uncultured Frankiaceae bacterium | reverse complement strand
GTCCGCGTCGTCGTCGTCCCGTCCACGTCACCGGAGAACCGTACGGTCTCCAGCACGACCAGCGCGTCGACCGCGACCCCGCCGACGACGACGCGCTCGCGGCGCTCGACCGTGCCGTCGTACGTCCCGTGCGTCCCGCCCGCGAACGAGCCCGAGAACCGTTGACCGACCCGCGCGCCCGCGGGCAGCAACGGCACCGGCGGCGACGGCGCTAAGACGGTGTGCTCGGTGTATGCGAGCACCCGGACGCGCGCGTCCGACCGCCGCAGCCGGATCGCGCCGCCCGCGAGGTCGACGGTGTCGGTGTCGTCGCGGTCGGGGGAGTAGCGCAGGACGACCGTCCGGACGTAGCCGGTCCCGGAGACGTCGAGCGTCGACGTCGCGGGGTATGTCCGCGTCGTCCCGCCGAACGACTCCGACCCGGCGACGGCGATGGCGTACGTCCCCGGTGCCGCGAGCCGCCCCGGCGTCGCGGGCGCGGCCGCCGTCGCGGGTGCCGCCGTGGGGGCGCCCGCGGCGGCCGGCGCGGGCGGCCGCGCCGGCGAGGTGGCGGCCGACGTCGACGTCGGAGTCGGCGACGACGAAGGGGCCGTGGTCACCGACGCGCTCGCCCGGGGGGCGGGGCGGTCGGGACTGCACCCGAAGGCGAGCAGCAGTACGAGAGCGGCGGGGAGGCGGCGCACCGCACCACCGTACGATCCGCGCGTGGGAGACGTCCGCCTCACCGCGTGGGTGCGCGGACGCGTCCAGGGCGTCGGCTTCCGGTGGTGGACCCGCGCGACGGCGCTGGAGCTCGGCCTGGTCGGCAAGGCCGCCAACCTCGACGACGGCCGGGTCGAGGTCGTCGTGGAGGGCTCGCGGGCCTCGTGCGAGCAGCTGCTCGCCGCGCTGCGCGGCCCGGGGACACCCGGCTCTGTCGCCGTGGTGACCGAACAATGGTCCGAGGCGCGGGGCGGTCTGACCGGATTCGTGGAGCGATGACCGAAACCTGAGCCCGCTCTGCTCAACGGCCGTGACATGTTCGTAACCTGCCTCTTGACCCACCCCACCCCCCGTGTCACCCTCGTTGACAGAAGGCGAGTTGGGTGTCACACCCCCGTCCACCGGCGACGCCGGAACCAAACCTGTGGAGGACGACAAACCATGGCCAAGGCTCTCCTCGGTCACGTAGGGATCGGCCCCGACCTCCGCCTCGCTCAGGAGATTCGACGTCTCCAGCTGCGGGTCAAGGAGCTCGAGGCCGAGCTTGCCGAGGCGCGCGCGGCAGAGGCACTGGAAGCGGCGGTCACGCCCGACATCCTCATCGAGCAGCGCGAACCCGCGTACAGCTAAGCAAGACCCCAACCGAAGGGACGCCGAGAGGTCGGCGTCCCTTCTCATGTCGCGACACGGCCCGGACGACGACCGGCTGCGTTCTCGTCGTGCCCCGATAGCGTCCTATCGGGGCACTCCTCCGCCTTACCGGACGCCGCCCGGACCGCGTCCCCTGCGCGTGGTTCCGTCGAAGACTCCCGCACGGCCGGTACGCTGGCCGCTGGACTTCCCCACGTCCGCCGCAAGGGACCCGCGTGCACCTCAAGAGCCTGACCTTGCGTGGCTTCAAGTCCTTCGCGACCTCGACCACGCTGAAGTTCGAGCCCGGCATCACGGCCGTCGTCGGCCCCAACGGCTCGGGCAAGTCGAACGTCGTCGACGCGATCGCGTGGGTCCTCGGCGAGCAGGGCGCGAAGGCGTTGCGCGGCGGCAAGATGGAGGACGTCATCTTCGCCGGGACGCCCGGGCGCCCCGCGCTCGGGCGGGCCGAGGTCATCCTCACCATCGACAACGCCGACGGCGCCCTGCCGATCGACTACACCGAGGTCACCATCTCGCGGCTGATGTTCCGGTCCGGCGAGAGTGAGTACGCCATCAACGGCACCCCGTGCCGATTGCTCGACGTGCAGGAGCTGCTCTCCGACAGCGGCATCGGTCGCGAGCTGCACGTCATCGTCGGCCAGGGCCAGCTCGACGCGATCCTCGCGTCGCGGCCCGAGGACCGGCGGGGGTTCATCGAGGAGGCCGCGGGCGTCCTCAAGCACCGCAAGCGCAAGGAGAAGGCGCTCCGCAAGCTCGACGCGATGCAGGCCAACCTCACCCGGCTCACCGACCTGACGGCCGAGCTACGCCGCCAGCTCAAGCCGCTCGGCAAGCAGGCCGAGATCGCCCGCCGCGCCGCCGTCATCCAGGCCGAGCTGCGCGACATGCGGCTGCGGCTGCTCGCCGACGACCTGGTCGCGTTGCGCGGGGTCATGGCGGCGGAGCTGCGCGACGAAGAGGAGCTACGGACGCGGCGTTCGGCGGTCGAGGCGTCGCTCAATGCCGCGACCGCGCGCGAGGCCGAGCTCGAAGCCGCGCTCGCGGCGGACGCGCCGTCGCTGGCCCGCGCGCAGGAGACGTTCTACCGGCTCTCGTCGTTGCGCGAACGGTTCCGCGGCACCGCGGAGCTGGCCGGCGAACGCCACCGCAACCTCTCGTCCGATATCGACGCCGAGGCCCGGCCCGGACGTTCGGCCGAGGACCTCGAAGCGGAGGCCGCGACCGTCCGCGCGGACGAGGCCGCGGTCCGCGAGGCGTTGCTCGCCGACCGCGATCGCCTCGCCGCCGCCGAGGAGCGCCGGGCCGCGCTCGAGCAACGCCTGCGCGCCGAAGACCAGGCGCTCGTTGCGACCGCCCGCGCGCAGGCCGACCGCCGCGAAGGACTCGCGAAGCTCGCCGGTCACGTCAACGCACTGCGTACCCGCGCCGCCGCGGCCGAGGAGGAGATCGGCCGGCTCGCGACCGCGCGCCAGGAGGCGGTGCTCCGCGCCGAACGCGCCCGCGCCGAGTTCCTCGCCGTCCAGGACCAGGTACTGCTGCTCGAAGGTGGCGAGTCCGGTCTCGACGAGCACTACGAGGCCGCGAACGTCGCGTTGACCGAGGCCACCATCAAAGTCGAGCAGCTCGTCGCCGAGGAGCGCGAGGCCGAGCGGGAGAAGTCCTTCTGGTCGGCGCGGCTCGAAGCGCTGGAGATGAGCCTGTTGCGTCGCGACGGCGCGGGCGCGCTGGTCGATGCGCGGCTCCCCGGACTGCTCGGCACCGTCGCGTCGGTGCTGTCGGTCCGCGCGGGCTCCGAGGTCGCCGTCGCGGCGGCGCTCGGGTCGTACGCCGACGCCGTCGCCGTCGAGGACCCGGACGCGGCGGTTCGCGCACTCGACCTGCTCAAGACCGACGACGCGGGTCGCGCCGCGCTGCTCGTCGGCGGCGCGACGGGCGACGCGCCGTCGGGTGATCTGCCCGGCGGCGCCGAGTGGGCACTCGCGCTCGTCACCGCGCCGCCGCCACTCGTCTGCGCCGTACGCCGGATCCTCGGTGGCATCGCCGTCGTCGCCGATCTCGCGGCGGCCCGCGCGCTCGTCGCCGCGCGGCCCGACCTCACCGCCGTGACGTACGACGGCGACCTGCTCTCGGCGTGGCGCGCGGTCGGTGGCGGGGCGTCGGCGCCGTCATTGCTCGAGGTGCAGGCGGCCGCCGACGAAGCGGCCGAACGCCTCGCAGAGGCGTCGATGTCGGCCGACCGCTTGCGGTTCGCGCTGTCATCCGCGCGCACCGACCTCGACCGGTTGCAGGTCGACCTCGACCGGGCGTTGGAGTCGTTGCACGAGAGCGACGCGCGGATGGCCGCGGTCGCCGAGCAGCTCGGCCTGCTCGGCTCGCAGCAGCGCGCCGCGATCGACGAGGCCGACCGACTCGAACGCGCCGAGCGCGACGCCGAGGCCGCCCGCGACCGCGACCTCGAAGGGCTCGCCGCGCTCGAGCACCGGCTCGCCGAGGCGCAGGTTGCGCCGCTCGACGTCGAGCCCGATACGACCGCGCGCGACGACGCCGCCGCCGAGCTGGGGCAGGCCCGTGGGGTCGAGGTCGAGGTGCGCCTCGGTGTCGTCGCGGGCGAGGAGCGCGCCCGCGCGCTCACCTCGCGCGCCGAGACGCTGGAACGCGCTGCCGCCGCCGAACGCGCCTCCCGCGAACGCCTTGCCGCCCTGCGCGAGCAGCGCGCCCGCGGCGCGATCGTGGCGGCCGCGGTCGCCGACGCGGCGCGCGAGGCGTTGACCCGGATCGAGGCGTCGATCGCGCAGGCAAGCGATGAACGGTCGCTCATCGAGGCCAGTCGACGGCTGAACGAAGGCGAGCTCGTCGAGATCCGTACCCGCCGCCGCGAGGTCGCCGCCGAGCTCGACGGCCTCACCGACGTCGCGCGTACGTGGGAGGTTGCCGGCGTCGAGCACCGGCTGCGCATCGAGGCGCTGGAGAACCGCTGCGCCGAGGAGCACGGCATCGACCCGGAGACCCTCGCCGCCGACTACGGCCCCGACAACGACGTGCCGCCGCCGAGCGACGCCGAGGACCCGACCCCGGCGCCGTACGACCGCCCGATGGTCGAGCGCCGCGCCACCGCCGCCGACCGGCAGCTCGCGCTGCTCGGCCGGGTCAATCCGCTCGCGCTGGAGGAGTTCTCCGCGCTGGAGGAACGGCACGCGTACCTCGCCAACCAGCTCGAGGACCTCAAGGACACGAGGCGCGACCTGCTCACGGTCGTCCGCGAGGTCGACGAACGTATCCACGAGGTGTTCCGTAGCGCGTTCGAAGACACCGCGCGGGAGTTCGCGGAGGTCTTCTCGATCCTCTTCCCGGGTGGCGAAGGACGGCTCGTCCTCACCGACCCGGACGACCTGCTGACCACCGGCATCGAGGTCGAGGCGCGGCCGCCCGGCAAGAAGGTCAAGCGGTTGTCGCTGCTGTCGGGCGGGGAACGCTCGCTGACGGCCATCGCATTGCTCTTCGCGATCTTCCGGGCACGGCCCTCGCCGTTCTATTTGCTCGACGAGGTCGAGGCGGCGCTCGACGACCGCAACCTCGGGCGGTTGCTCGATATGGTCGAGGAGTTCCGCGGCACCTCGCAGGTCGTCATCGTCACGCACCAGAAGCGGACCATGGAGATCGCCGACTCGCTGTACGGCGTGAGCATGCGCGACGACGGCATCAGCACGGTCATCTCGCAACGCCTCCGCGAACGCGAGGACGCGCGTGCCTGAGCTGGTCTTCGCGATCCTGGTCCTCGCCGGGATCATCGTTGCCCTGATCGTCGTGCGGTCGCGCCGTACGACGGTCCCGCCGGCCCCGCCGCGTCCCGAGGTGCTGCCGGGTGTCGGCGACGACGCGTCCGACACCCTGGTCGAGGAACGCCGCGCGGTCACCACCGTCGAGCTGCCACCGGCCCTCGAAGTCCCCGAGCCCACTGCCGGTCGGTTGGTCCGGCTGCGGTCGCGGCTGGCGCGCTCGCAGAACGCGCTCGGCCGCGGGCTCCTCACGTTGCTCTCGGGCGACAACCTCGACGACGACACGTGGGAGGCGATCGAGACCACGCTGCTCGCTGCCGACGTCGGTGTCGCCGCGAGCCAGGAGATCGTCGAGTCGTTGCGGACGAAGACCAAGGTCCTCGGTACGCGGACGCCCGACCACCTGCGTGGGTTGCTCCGCGAGGAGCTGTTGAACGCGATCGGCGACGTGGACCGGTCGCTGAAGACGTCGCCGCACGACGACCGGCCGGCCGTCGTCCTCGTCGTCGGCGTCAACGGCACGGGCAAGACGACGACGTGCGGCAAGCTCGCGCGGGTGCTCGTCGCGGACGGTCGTTCCGTGGTGTTGGGTGCGGCGGACACGTTCCGCGCGGCGGCGGCCGACCAGCTCACGACGTGGGCCGGGCGCGTCGGCGCGGAGGTCGTGCGCGGCCCCGAGGGCGGCGACCCGGCCGCGGTGGCGTACGACGCGGTCAAGACCGGCGTCGACACACACGCCGACTGCGTCCTCATCGACACGGCCGGGCGCCTGCACACGAAGACTGGCCTGATGGACGAGCTCGCGAAGATCAAGCGGGTCGCCGAACGGCTCGGTTCGATCGACGAGGTGTTGCTCGTCCTCGACGCGACGACCGGCCAGAACGGCGTCGTCCAGGCCAAGCAGTTCGCGGCGTCGGTCGACGTGACCGGTGTCGTACTGACCAAGCTCGACGGCACCGCGAAGGGCGGCATCGTCGTCGCGGTGCAGCGCGAGCTCGGCCTCCCGGTGAAGCTCGTGGGGCTGGGCGAGGGACCCGACGACCTCGCGCCGTTCGATCCCGGCCAGTTCGTCGACGCGTTGCTGGGCGCGTAAGCGATCGGCCTCCGTCGCGCTATTAGAGGCATGAGACTCGTACTCGCGGCGTTCGCCGCTGTCGCGTTCCTTCCGGTGCCGCACGCGCACGCGGCTCTCACCCAGCCGCAGGGGAAACCGTGTGACATGGCCTCGGTGGATCCGTGGAGCGGCCCGTTCGTGCTCCTTGCAGGTCCGCTGAGCCTGGTCGACGAGGACACCGGCCAGCCGCATACCGGCACGGTCACGTGCTCGTTCGTCGAGGGGTACGTACACACCGGGCAGGTGATCGCCTCCGTGACGAGCGCGCCGTCGACCGGCGTCGTGACGCTGCCACCGACGTCCCTAGAGGCGACGCTGCCGTTCGACCCGCACGCGCTGTGCACGCGACTCGACTACGACGGTGGCACGCTCTACTGGTACGAGCCGCGGGACCGCAACGAGGACGGCCACTGGTCCACCGACCCCACGGTCCGCTGCGAGGATCTCTTCGAGACGACAGACCTGCGGCCGCAGGACGCGCCGCTCGGCCCCGTGCTCACGGCCGCGCTGACCGTGCTCGGCGAGGTCGACCCGGCGGTCGGCGTCGTGGACGCCGCGATCTGCTCCACCCCGGAGGTCCACGACATGGTCGAGGACCTTTACGGATGTGGCTACGCGTCTGGGACCGGGGCGCTGTCGTTCGTGCGGGTGCCCGGTGGGGCGTTGCTGCGCACGCCGGCGCCGTACGGCTGGGCGTGCACGGACGTGCACACCGGCGCCGCTGTGACGGCGGGGTCGATTCTCGCGACGCCTGATCCCGGCGTGTCGTGCACGCCGCTGCCCGGCTACGCGGCAACGTGCGACTGGCTGGAGCTCTCGGCGGCCATGGTGCCGGCGACGACCGGGCGCGTGACGGTGACGCACTCCTGCGGCGCCAACGAGGTCACCCGTGTCCTCGCGCCCCTGCAGGCCCGCGTCGTGGAGGCCTGGAGCGGCGCGTACGCCGGCGCCGGCGAGACCCCGGGCACGCCGCCGCGACGGTGCGTGACCGACGAGGACACCGCGCTGGAGCCGTCGTACGTCGTGGTCTGCAACCAGCTCGGCTGAGGCCCAGTAGTGATCGGCGAAAGTTCGCCGGGCCGGCCGGGGTCGACCAGCAGGGTGCCAACTTTGCAGCCCGGCCGACCCTCTTGAGCGTGGTGATCTTCAAAGTTGGAGGGGCCCAGCGACTCGCGCGCGGCGTTTCGCCCTACGGCCTGCTCCGCCGGTCGAGGTGGCGGGCGAGCTCGGAACGTTCGGGGCGCAACGTCGCGGTGGGTGTCACCCGGCGGCGGGCGACCGGCACTTGGGCGACGGCCAGCGCGACGAGGGCGAGGAACGGGACGCGGACGCCGTCCCAGACCGTCGTCATCCGCGGGCTCGCGTCGGTGAGGCGGATCGCCGCCTCGCCCGCGGCGCCCGCGGTCAGTGCGAGCAGCGAGGAGGCCCGGTAGCCGACCCGGCGAGGCCGGGCGGGCTCGGGTTCCTCGTCGGTGCCCCAGCTGGTTGCCACGCTCGCCCAACGACCGTCCGCCTGGGAGGTCACGCGTCGGCGACGACCCCCGACATCGTGATCTTGGCGAGGTTCCGCACGCATACGGTGCAAACCATCGCCAAGATCACGATGTTCTGAGCGGCGCGCGCGGGCGGTTAGGCTGACGCGGTGTTCGACACCCTCTCCGACCGGCTCGACGCGGTCTTCACGAAGCTCCGCGGCAAGGGCCGGCTCTCGGAGGAGGACGTCACCGCGACGCTGCGCGAGATCCGTATCGCGCTGCTGGAAGCCGACGTCGCCGTCCCGGTCGTCAAGGCGTTCACGGCAGCGGTCAAGGAACGCGCGACCGGCGCCGAGGTCTCGCAGAGCCTCAATCCCGCGCAGCAGGTCATCAAGATCGTCAACGAGGAGCTCGTCGCGATCCTCGGTGGCGAGACGCGGCTGCTCCGCTTCGCGAAGAACCCGCCCACGGTCATCCTGCTCGCCGGCCTGCAGGGCGCGGGCAAGACGACGGCCGCGGGCAAGTTCGGGACGTGGCTGAAGTCGAAGGGGCACGCGCCGCTCCTCGTCGCCGCCGACCTCCAGCGTCCCAACGCCGTCGACCAGCTCGAGGTCGTCGGGAAGCAGGCCGACGTGTCGGTGTTCGCGCCCGAGCGCGGGTCCGGCGTGGGTGACCCGGTGCAGGTGTCGCGCGACTCGATCGAGCACGCCAAGCGCCTCGGCTACGACGTCGTCGTCGTCGACACCGCCGGCCGCCTCGGCGTCGATGCCGAGATGATGAAGCAGGCCGCGGACATCCGCGACGCCGTACAGCCTGACGAGATCCTCTTCGTCGTCGACGCGATGATCGGCCAGGACGCGGTGACGACGGCGCGGGCGTTCGAGGACGGCGTCGGGTTCTCCGGGGTGGTCTTGACGAAGCTCGACGGTGACGCGCGCGGTGGCGCGGCGCTGTCCATCGCGCAGGTCTGCGAACGCCCGATCATGTTCGCGAGCACCGGGGAGAAGCTCGGCGACTTCGACGTGTTCCATCCCGAGCGGATGGCGTCGCGCATCCTCGGCATGGGCGACGTCCTGACGCTCATCGAGCAGGCCGAGCAGCACTTCGACCAGCAGCAGGCCGAGGCCATGGCGCAGAAGGTCCTCGGCGGCGACGACTTCACGCTCGAGGACTTCCTCGACCAGATGCTGCAGATCAAGAAGATGGGGCCGATCGGCAACCTGCTCGGGATGCTCCCCGGCATGGGCCAGATCAAGGAGCAGATCAACTCGATCGACGACCGGGACCTCGACCGCATCGCGGCGATCATCCGGTCGATGACGCCGGCCGAGCGGCACGACCCGAAGATCATCAACGGCTCGCGGCGGCTCCGGATCGCGAGAGGCTCGGGCGTCAAGGTCAACGAGGTCAACCAGCTCGTCGACCGGTTCTTCGAGGCCCGCAAGATGATGAAGTCGCTCGGCGGGTCGCTGGGGCGCGGCAAGAAGGGCAAGAAGGGCCGCCGCGGGCCGATGTCGCTGCCGCCGGGCATGGGGCTGCCGCCAGGCGGCCCGGGCCGCTAGCGGCGCACCTGTGGCACACTAGGCGGCTGTACGACCGCCCGGTACGCGGCCCCTCTACCCGCACCCGGCGTTTCCGCACGACCGGATCCAGACGGAGCCCCACCCGTTCGGCAACGGCGACCCGACGCGACCAAGGAGCACCCGAGCTCGTGGCAACGAAGATCCGCCTCATGCGCCTCGGCAAGATGCGCGCCCCGCACTACCGCGTCGTCGTCATCGACAGCCGGACCAAGCGCGACGGCCGGTCCATCGAAACCATCGGGAAGTACCACCCGAAGGAAGATCCGTCGTATATCGAGATCGACGGCGAGCGAGCCCTGCACTGGCTCCGCGTGGGCGCCCAGCCGACCGAGGCCGTCGAGGCGCTGCTCAAGGTCACCGGGACGTGGCAGGAGTTCAAGGGCCTGCCCGCGCCCGAGCCGATGCGGGTGAAGGCCGCGAAGGCCGACAAGAAGACCATGTTCGAGGCGGCGGCGAAGGCCGCGATGAGCGACGAGCCTGCCGAGAAGCCGGCCAAGGCCCCCAAGGCGAAGAAGCCCGAGGCCGCACCGGCCGAAGCGGCCGAGGCCGCGCCGGTCGAGACGCCCGCCGCCGAGGAGGCCCCCGCCGCCGAGGAGGCCCCCGCCGAGGCCGTCGCCGAGCCGACCGACGCAGACACGGCCGCGGCGGGGTTGGGGACCCCGCCTGCGGAGGAGCCCGGGGTTGGGGCCCCGGGCGGGCGAAAGAGCAGAGAGCATGAAGGGTCATTCCTGCGGGAGTTGCCCTTCTTGTTGCTCATCGCGTTCGTGCTCGCGCTGCTCATCAAGGCGTTCCTCGTGCAGGCGTTCTTCATCCCGTCGGGGTCGATGGAGCAGACGCTGCACGGCTGCCCGACCTGCCACGGCGACCGGGTGCTCGTGAACAAGCTCGTCTACAAGTTCCGCGACATCCACCGCGGCGAGATCGTGGTGTTCAACGGCCTCGACTCGTTCCAGCCCGAGGTCACGGTCGCGCCGCCGAAGAACGCGTTCGAGTCGTTCCGCCGCAAGTTCGCCAACCTCATCGGCATCGGCACGACGAACGAGAAGGACTTCATCAAGCGGGTCGTCGGCCTGCCGGGCGACACCGTCGCCTGCTGCACCAACGGCCACGTCACCGTCAACGGTGTCGAGCTGCGCGAGCCGTACGTGTTCGAGGACGACCGCCAGCAGTTCGGCCCGACGCTGGTGCCCAAGGGCAAGCTGTTCGTCATGGGCGACCACCGCGGGCGTTCCAGCGACTCGCGGATCAACGGCCCGGTGCCGATCGACAAGGTGGTCGGCCGGGCGTTCGTCGTGGTCTGGCCGCCGAGCCGGATGAAGGGGCTGCGCGTACCCGGCGAGATCGAGCACGCGAACATCCCCAAGCCACGCGCGCTACCCGCGCCGGCGTGGTCCGCGGGCGCGACGCCGCCGGTGCTGGGCCTCGCGTTCGCGATGCCGGTCACCGTCCTGCGCCGTCGGGTACGCCGCCGGCGCCGTACCGCCTGACCGTGCTCACCCGCACCGCCGCGCGCATCATC
>CBQZLL010000089.1:0-10837 GCA_967749945.1 uncultured Frankiaceae bacterium | reverse complement strand
GCACTGGGACAGGCGGATCGACACGCGGCTCGCGGCCGCGCTGATGGCCATCCAGGCGATCACGGCCGTGGAGTCCGGCGACGGCTTCGCCGTCGCCGCGCGGCGGGGGAGCGAGGCGCACGACGAGATCGACGCGTCGGCAGGGGTCGTACGCCGCGTCACCGCCCGCGCTGGTGGCGTCGAGGGCGGCATGACGACGGGCGAGCCACTACGCGTGCGCGCCGCGATGAAGCCGATCTCGACGCTGTCCCGGCCACTCGGTACGGTCGACGTCCGGACCGGCGAGCCCGCGAAGGCGATCGCCCAACGGTCCGACGTCTGCGCGGTGCCCGCCGCGGCCGTCATCGCCGAGGCGGTCGTCGCTATCGCGCTCGCCGACGCGGCGCTGGAGAAGTTCGGGGGCGACTCGGTCGCGGAGACGACGCGCAACGTGCGCGGGTACCTCGACGCGCTGGCGATCAGGTGACGGTCTGCGTCCTGGTCGGCCCGCCCGGCGCGGGCAAGACGACGGTGGGCCGGCTCGTCGCGGCACGGCTCGGCGTGGCGTTCCGTGACACCGACGACGACGTCGAGGCGGCGGCGGGCAAGTCGATCCCGGACATCTTCTTCGACTCCGGCGAAGCGGAGTTCCGCGCTCTCGAACGCGTCGCCGTGCACGCCGCGCTGGCCGAGCACGACGGGGTGCTCGCGGTCGGCGGCGGTGCGGTGGGCGACGCGGAGACGCGGACGGCGCTCGTCGCGCACACCGTCGTCCACCTGACGGTCTCGCTGCACGACGCGACGAAGCGGGTGGGCTGGGGCCCCGGCCGCCCGATGCTCGACCTCAACCCGAGGGCGAGGCTTGCCGAGCTCATGACGGCTCGACGTCCGCTGTACGACGAGGTCGCGACGGTCACGGTCGACACGAGCGACCGGACCGCGGCGGACGTGGCCGACGAGGTCGTCGCGAAGGTCCGCGGGTGACTCCCGAACGGGTCACCGTCAGGACCGATCCGCCGTACGACGTCGTCATCGGGCACCACGCGCTGCGGGCGCTGGAGCCGCTGCTCGCAGCCGTGGGCCAGGTGGCCGTCGTCGCGAGCCCGGCGGTGCGGAGGCACGCCGACGCGGTCGCCGGATGGGTGCTCTCGTGCGGGCCCGCGGTCATGCGGATCGAAGTCCCCGACGGCGAGGCGGCCAAGGACCTGCGCGTCGCCAACCACGTGTGGGCGGCGCTGGGGCGGGCGGCGCTCAGCCGGACCGACCTCGTGCTCGGTGTCGGCGGGGGGGCGGTGACGGACCTGGCCGGGTTCGCGGCAGCGACCTGGCTGCGCGGTGTTCCCGTCGCGTACGTCCCCACGACGCTGCTCGGCATGGTCGACGCGGCGATCGGCGGCAAGACCGCGATCAACACCGCCGCGGGCAAGAACCTCGTCGGCGCGTTCCACCAGCCCGAGATCGTGCTCTGCGACACGGGCGTGCTCACGACGCTCGACCAGGCCGACTACACGGCCGGGCTCGCGGAGGTCGTGAAGGCCGGGTTCATCGCGGACCCCGGCATCCTGGACGTCGTCGAACGGGACGTCGGTGCGGTGCTCGCTCGGGATGAGACGGTCGTGACCGAGCTGGTTCACCGTGCCGTTCAGGTCAAGGCCGACGTCGTCGGGTCGGACCCGCGCGAGGCCGGGCGGCGGCTGGTCCTCAACTACGGCCACACCCTCGCGCACGCGATCGAGCACGATGCCGGATACGGCGCGTGGCGGCACGGCGACGCCGTCGCCGTCGGCCTTTGTTACGCCGCCGCCGTCGCGCGGCGGCGGAAGTTCGGCGCACTGGACGACGCGACGGCCGACCGGCACCGTACGGTGCTGGAGTCGCTGGGGCTCCCGACCCGGTACGAAGCAGGCGGGTGGCCGCGGTTGCGCGCGGCGATGCGTACCGACAAGAAGAACCGGGGCGACCGGCTGCGCTTCGTCGTGCTCGACGGGTTGGGCAAGCCCTCGGTCCTGGACAGCCCCAACGAGGCCCTGCTCGAACAGGCGTACGTGGAGGTGAGTGGGTGACCCTTCAGGTACCGTCGGCCGTCGTGAGCGGCGTCATGGCGGATGAGCGGCAAGGCCGAGGAGGTCTCGATAGCAGCGCTGTCGAGACCGGCGAGTACGCAGCCGGTCGCCGGCAGGGCGTCGCGCAACAGGCCGGATGGTGCCTGAAGGGTCACTCATGAAGCCGGTCTTCGTACTCAACGGCCCCAACCTCGGGCGGCTCGGCCGCCGCGAGCCGGACGTGTACGGGCACGAGTCGTACGACGACCTCGTCGAGCTGATACGGACGACGGCCGGGTCGCTCGGCTTCGAGGTCGACGTGCGGCAGACCGACGACGAGGCGACGCTCATCGGCTGGCTGCACGAAGCCGCCGACATGGCGTGCGGCGTCGTGCTGAACCCCGCGGCCTTCACCCACTACTCGTACGCCGTCCGTGACGCCGTCGCGATGCTCGACGTCCCCGTCGTCGAGGTGCACCTGTCGAACATCGCGGCGCGCGAGGAGTTCCGGCGGCACTCGGTCATCGCCGAGGTCGCGCGCGGGGTGGTGTCAGGGTTCGGGTTCGAGTCGTACCGTCTCGGGCTGCACGCGTTGCTGCCCCTCGTGAAGGGTGACGCCTGAGATGCCGGAGACCCACGCCCATCGCCGCGACGCGTTGCGTGCCTTGTTCGGCGCGACCGGCGCGGACGCGGCGCTGGTGACCCGGCTCGTCAACGTCCGGTACCTCACCGGGTTCACCGGGAGCAGCGGCGCGCTGCTGGTCACGCCGGAGGAGGCGGTGCTCGCGACCGACGGCCGGTACATCGTGCAGTCGGAGCGGCAGGCGCCCGACGTCGAGCGGGTCATCGTCGGCGCGCCGGCCAACGCGCTCGCCGAGCGCGCGGCGAAGGCCGGCGTGGGCGCGCTCGGGTACGAGTCGCACGACGTCACCGTCGACCTCTTCGAGATGCTGGCCGGCGTCGCGCAGGGCGTGTCGCTGACGAAGCTCGGCCGGGCCGTCGAGCGCCTCCGCGCGGTCAAGGACGAGGACGAGATCGGGCTGCTGCGCGAGGCGTGCGCGGTGGCGGACCGGGCGTTCGCGCGGCTGCTGCCGACCGTGCGCGCCGGCCGGACCGAGCGGGAGGTCGGGCGGGCGCTCGAGGCGTTGATGGTCGAGGAGGGCGGCGACGGGCCGTCGTTCGAGACGATCGTCGCGTCCGGACCGAACAGCGCCGTGCCCCACCACCGCCCGACCGAGCGCGTGCTGGCGACAGGGGAGTTCGTGAAGTTCGACTTCGGGTCGATCTACCGGGACTACCACTCCGACATGACGCGGACCGTCGCACTCGGGCCGGTCGCGGACTGGCAGCGCGAGGTGTACGACCTGGTCGCCGCGGCGCAGGCCGTCGGCCGCGAGGCGCTCGCGGTCGGCGTGGTGGCGGGCGATATCGACAAGGTGTCGCGCGACGTCATCGCCGACGCGGGGCATGGCGATCACTACACGCACTCGCTCGGGCACGGCGTCGGCCTGGAGATCCACGAGGCGCCGACGCTGCGGCCGGGCGCAACGGATACACTCGCCGACCGGACGCCGGTGACCGTGGAGCCGGGCGTGTACCTCGCCGGCCGCGGTGGCGTTCGCATCGAGGACACGCTCGTCGTACGGGCGGCCGGGCCCGAGCTGCTGACGACGACGACCAAAGACCTGATCGTGCTCTAGGAGAACGCGTGGCCACCAGCAACGACCTGAAGAACGGCATGACGCTCGACCTGGGCGACGGCGACCTCTGGAACGTCGTCGAGTTCCGGCACGTCAAGCCCGGCAAGGGCGGCGCGTTCGTCCGCACCACCCTGAAGAACCTCAAGACCGGCAAGGTCGTCGACAAGACGTTCAACGCGGGCGTCAAGGTCGAGGTCGCCGTCGTCGAGAAGCGCGAGATGTCGTTCCTCTACAAGGAGGGCGACGAGTACGTGTTCATGGACACCTCGACGTACGACCAGCTGCACATCTCCAAGGAGGCGGTCGGCGACATGGCGACGTACCTGCTGGAGAACATGAACGCCAACGTCGCCATCCACGAGGGCATCGCGCTGTCCGTCGAGCTGCCCGCGTCGGTCGAGCTGGTGATCGCGCACACCGACCCCGGCGTGCAGGGCGACCGGTCGACCGGTGGTACGAAGCCCGCGACGCTCGAGACGGGTGGCACGATCCAGGTCCCGCTGTTCGTCTCGACGGGGGAGAAGGTGCGCGTCGACACGCGCGACGGGCGCTACCTGGGCCGCGTGCAGTCGTAGGTGGGGGCTCGGTCCAAGGCACGAAAACGCGCGCTCGACGTCCTCTACGAGTCCGAGCTGCGGGGCCTGGCGCCGCTGGACGTGCTCGCCGAGCGGCTCGCGCAGGCCGACCCGCCGATCTCGGAGTACGCGGTGTCGCTGGTCGAGGGCGTCGTCGCGAACCAGGACGGGATCGACGCGTTGCTCACGGCGTACGCCGTCGACTGGCCACTGGACCGGATGCCCGCGGTGGACCGGAACGTGCTGCGCCTCGGGACGTACGAGCTGCTGCACACCGACGTGCCCGAGGGCGTCGCGATCAGCGAAGCGGTCGAGCTCGTCACGTCGTTGTCGACGGAGGAGAGCCCGAAGTTCGTCAACGGCGTGCTGGCCCGCGTGGCCCAGGACCGCGCCCGGGCCGCGCCGCCCCTCGAGAACCTCTAGGGTGTCTCCCAATCCGTCGATCTGCTGCGCGACGATCACGGACGGAGAGACACGCCCTAGACCCCGATGGCGTCGATCGCGTGGCGGGCGTCGGGCTGCAGGACACCCCACTGGATCAGGGTCTCGGTCAGCGCGCCCGGTGAGGCGTCGTAGATGACCGCGAGCGACCGCAGGTCCTCGTGCCGGATCGACAGGACGCGGCCGTTGTAGTCGCCGCGCTGGCTCTGGATGGTGGCGGCGTACCGCGCGAGCGGCGCGGACTGCTCGGCAGGAACCGTCGAGAGCTGCTCGAGATCGATGATGATCTTGGCCGAGGCCTCGACGGGCGAGCCCGCACTGATGCCCTCGGGCAGCAGCTCCTGGATCGGGACGCCGTAGAAGTCGGCGAGCTCGGCGAGGCGCTGTACGGTCACGGCCCGGTCGCCGCGCTCGTACGAGCCCACGACGACGGCCTTCCAGCGGCCCCGCGACTTCTCCTCGACCCCGTGCAGGGAGAGGCCCTGCTGCGTACGGATCGCGCGCAGGCGCGCTCCGAGGGCCTTCGCGTAGTCGGTCATCTCCCGCTCCGTTCGCTGGGTCCGAGCGGGGGTCCGCCGGGGCCGAACGTGTGCGGACGCCGGTCTCACCACTCGCTCCACCGGGGGCTGCGCCCCGTCGTGGGGCGTGGTGACCGCTTCTGGTCCCCGGGATCACTGCGTCGGCCGCGCCACTCCAGGTGCCCGGAGTGGTTACACAACGTGACGGTAAGGCCGCCGGATCCCGTGGTCAAGCGGAACGTGGTAACTGCCCGTGGTCTGTCTGTCGTTCGCCGGAAACGCCCTGTGACTGCTACTGTGCGAACTGCCCACCAACCACTCCTTTAAGGCCCGTCCCGTGAGGCGGGGAAGGAGGAAGCCTTGGCTGCCGCGCACCCGGACACCGGGACGCCCGGTTCCCGTCGCCCTGTCTCCGGCGACCTCGCCGCCGCCCGGCCGGTCCTCGAACCCGCCGACGTGACCCGCGCACTCACCCGCATCGCCCACGAGATCATCGAACGCAACCACGGCGCGGCCGACGTCGTCCTGCTCGGCATCCCGTCGCGCGGCGTGCCGCTTGCCCGCCGGATCGCGGACAAGGTCGCCGAGGTCGAGGGCACGGCGATCCCCGTCGGCTCGCTCGATGTCACGATGTACCGCGACGACCTCCGGACCCGCGGCATCCGCCCGCTGGAGGCGACCGACGTCCCCGCCGGCGGCGTCGACGGCAAGACCGTGGTGCTCGTCGACGACGTCCTGTTCTCCGGGCGGACGATCCGCGCCGCGCTCGACGCGCTGACCGACCTAGGCCGCCCCGCGGCGGTGCAGCTCGCGGTCCTGGTCGACCGGGGCCACCGGGAGCTGCCGATCCGTCCCGACTACGTCGGCAAGAACATCCCCACGTCGCTGCGCGAGGCCGTCCACGTCCTCCTCGTCGAGCACGACGGGCGCGACGCCGTACTCCTCGGCCCGGCGGAGGGAGCCGAGTGAACCGCCACCTGCTCTCCGCGAGCGACCTCAGCCGCGACGACGCGCTGCTCGTCCTCGACACGGCCGGCAAGCTCGCCGAGACCACCGAGGCCGCGCAGGTGAAGAAGCTGCCGACGCTGCGCGGCCGTACGGTCGTCAACCTCTTCTACGAGGACTCGACGCGGACGCGGACGTCCTTCGAGCTCGCCGCCAAGCGGCTCTCCGCGGACGTCATCACCTTCTCCGCCAAGGGTTCCAGCGTCTCGAAGGGGGAGTCGCTCAAGGACACGGCTTGGACGCTGGAGGCGATGGGCGCCGACGCGGTCGTCATCCGGCACAGCGCCTCCGGCGCGCCGCACCGGCTCGCCGGCTGGATCAAGGGCTCCGTCATCAACGCCGGCGACGGCACGCACGAGCACCCGACGCAGGCGCTGCTCGACGCGTACACGATGCGGAAGCGGCTTGGTCGCCTCGAAGACCTGCGCGTGACGATCGTCGGCGACGTCATCCACTCGCGGGTCGCCCGGTCGAACGTGCTGCTGCTCGACACACTCGGCGCCCAGGTCACCGTCGTCGCGCCGCCGACGCTGCTCCCCGTCGGCATCGAGACGTGGCCGGTCGAGGTGTCGTACGACCTCGAGGCGGTACTGCCCAAGAGCGACGTCGTGATGATGCTGCGGGTCCAGCGCGAGCGGATGGGCGCGGCGTACTTCCCGTCGACCCGCGAGTACAGCCGCCGTTACGGCCTCGACCGTGACCGGGTGCGCCTGCTCAAGGACGACGCGATCGTCATGCACCCCGGGCCGATGAACCGCGGCGTCGAGATCGCGGCCGAGGTCGCCGACTCGCCACGGTCGACGATCGTCGACCAAGTCACGAACGGCGTCTCCGTCCGGATGGCGATCCTCTACCTGATGCTCGGTGGTGCCGAATGAGCGACTGGCTGATCCGTGGGGCTTCGCTGGACGGCGCGAAGACCGACCTGCGGCTGTCCGACGGCCGGATCGCCGAACTGGGAACCGCCCTGGATGCACTGGGCGCCAAGGCGTTCGAGGCCGACGGGCTGATCGTGCTGCCCGGCCTGGTCGACCTCCACACGCACCTGCGTGAGCCCGGTCGCGAGGACGCGGAGACCGTCGAGACGGGGACGGCGGCCGCCGCGTTGGGCGGCTTCACCGCGGTCCACGCGATGGCCAACACCGACCCGGTCGCGGACGTCGCCGGGGTTGTCGAGCAGGTCTGGCGGCTCGGCCGCGACGCGGGCCACTGCGCGGTCCACCCGATCGGCGCGGTCACCGTCGGCCTGGAGGGCAAGGCGCTCGCCGAGCTCGGTGCGATGGCCGACAGCGCGGCGCGGGTCCGGGTGTTCTCCGACGACGGCAGGTGCGTCTCCGACGCGGGCCTGATGCGGCGGGCGCTCGAGTACGTCAAGGCGTTCGACGGCGTCATCGCGCAGCACGCGCAGGAGCCCGCGCTGACGCAGGGCGCGCAGATGCACGAGGGCGTCGTATCGGCGCGGCTCGGCCTGGCCGGGTGGCCGGCCGCGGCCGAAGAGTCGGTCATCGCGCGCGACTGCCTGCTCGCCGCCCACACCGGCTCCCGGCTGCACGTCTGCCACGTCTCGACCGCGGGCTCGGTCGAGCTGATCCGGTGGGCCAAGTCGAAGGGCTGGCGAGTCACCGCCGAGGTCACTCCGCACCACCTGTTGCTGACCGACGACCTCGCGACGTCGTACGACCCGATCTTCAAAGTCAACCCGCCGCTGCGCACCGCGGAGGACGTCCGGGCACTGCGCGAGGCACTGGCCGACGGCACGATCGACGCGGTCGCCACCGACCACGCGCCGCACGCGCTGGAGGACAAGGAGACCGAGTGGGAGTGCGCGGCGTTCGGCATGCTCGGTCTGGAGACCGCGCTGTCGATCGTCGTCGAGACGATGGTCGAGCCGGGCCTGCTCTCGTGGGCTGACGTGGCCGACCGGATGTCGTACCGGCCCGCGCGGATCGGCGGGCTGCGCGACCAGGGCCTGCCGCTCACCGCCGGCGCGCCCGCGAACCTCACCCTCGTCGACCCCGCCGCGACGTGGACCGTCGACCCGCACGCGCTCGCGTCGCGGAGCGCGAACACGCCGTACGCCGGGCGGACGCTGCCCGGCACGGTCGTGGCGACCTTCCTGCGCGGCGCGCCGACCGTGTTGGACGGCAAGATCGCATGACCTATCCCCACGACGCCGCTCGCTGCGCTCGCGCCGCCGCGGGGCCCCCGAGATGAGAGCGGGGCTCACCGTCGCGCTCGCGCTCGCGTTCCTCGGGTGCGTCGCATCGATGCGGCGGGGGTGGCGGCGCCGGGCGCGCCGCGACGAGATGCTGCCCGCGTTGCCCGAGCCCCCGGAGGGTCTCGGCCCCGACGTCGTACCGCCGCTCGTCGGGCTCTACCTCGGCACGACCCGGGCGGGCGGCTGGCTCGACCGGGTCGCCGCGAACGGCCTCGGCGGCCGCGCCAACGCCCGGTTGCGCCTCGTCCCCGAGGGCATGGTCGTCGTGCGCGAGGGGAGCGCGGACGGCTTCGTCCCGCGCGCCGACCTGCTCGCGGCGGTCGTGACCGACGCGCAGGCGGGCAAGTGGATCGGCGAGGGTGGCGTGCTGCTGCTCACCTGGCGGCTGGGAGGGATCGAGCTGGACAGCGGGTTCCGGGCCGAGGACCACGGCGTACACGAGACCTGGGCGAAGGCCCTGACCCGGCCCAGCGCCGCGCCGCTGGTCGGACGCGCGGTCGCGCCGGCGATGCTCGTCCTGGAGGACGGCCGGACGTTCCACGGCGAGGCCTACGGCGCCGTCGGCGAGACGTTCGGCGAGGCGGTGTTCAACACGGGCATGACCGGCTACCAGGAGACGCTGACCGACCCGTCGTACCACCGGCAGGTCGTCGTCATGACCGCGCCGCACATCGGCAACACGGGGGTCAACTCCGTCGACGCCGAGTCGGGGCGCATCCACGTCGCCGGGTACGTCGTCCGCGACCCGGCACGTGTGGCCTCCTCGTGGCGCGCCGAGCGCGGCCTCGACGCGGAGCTCAAGGCATACGGCGTCGTCGGCATCGGCGGCGTCGACACCCGCGCGATCACCAGGCACCTGCGCGACCGCGGCGCGATGCGCTGCGCGGTGAGCAGCACCGGCGAGGACGCCGGCGCGGTGCTCGCGAAGGTCCTGGCGAGCCCGAGCATGGCGGGCGCCGACCTCGCTCGCGAGGTCACGACCGCGCGGTCATACGTCGTCCCGGCGAGCGGCGAGCGCCGGTTCCGCGTCGCGGCGCTCGACCTCGGCATGAAGCGGTCGATCCCGGCGTACCTCGCGCAGCAGGGCTGCGAGGTGCACGTGCTGCCCGCGACCGCGACGGCCGGCGAGATCCTCGCGCTCGACCCGGACGGCGTGTTCCTCTCGAACGGTCCGGGCGACCCTGCCGCGACCGGCTACGCCGTCGACGCGCTGCGCGGCGTGCTCGGCAAGCGTCCGGTGTTCGGCATCTGCCTCGGGCACCAGATGCTCGGGCTGGCGCTCGGGCTGCGGACGTACAAGCTGACGTTCGGCCACCGCGGCGTGAACCAGCCGGTGCAGGACGTCGAGACCAAGCGCGTCGCGATCACGAGCCACAACCACGGTTTCGCGGTCGCCGCCCCCGACGCTCCGGACACGACGGCCGCGGCGGGGTTTGGGGTCCCCGCCTTGCGGCGGAGGCCGGGGTTGGGGTCCCCGGCCGGGTTGGAGACGCCGTACGGCCGGGTCGCGGTGTCCCACGTCGACCTGAACGACGGCGTCGTGGAGGGGCTGCGCTGCCTCGACGTGCGGGCGTTCTCGGTGCAGTACCACCCGGAGGCGGCACCCGGTCCGCACGACGCGACCGGACTGTTCGCCGATTTCGCCGCCCTGATGACGGGAGTACCCGCATGAAGGCAGGCACGCGCCGGCTCGGCGTCGTGACGCTCTCCGACGAACGCCCGGAGCGCACGCCGGAGGAGCAGGAACGCGCGGGCCGCGCGCTCGCGCTGCTCCGCGAGGAGGTCGACCGGCTCAATGCGATGCGGGCCGAACTGGCTACCGAACGCGAGCACGGCGCGCCCGCCGCGTCGTCGCGGCTCGACGCGTTTCGAGCCCGGCTGGAAGGCGCGAGCCGGTTCGCGCTGCGGTTCGGGGTCATCACGCCGAACGAAGTTCGCGAGATCTGGCACGAGGCGGCGCAAGCCGGCCTCATCGACGACACCCGAGGAGTGACCGAGTGAGCGACCATGACGCCGCCGTCCAGGCCGCGATCCACCACGACGCCGACGACGAGGGGGGTCACGGCCACGGCGACGACCCGAACGCCGGCGTCGTCGTCGGCACGCCACCGACCCCGGCCTGGATCTGGACGATCGCACTGGTCGCGGCGGTCACGGTCGTGGGCTGTGTCCTGCTCGCGGTGAAGATCGGCTGAGGAGCAGTGCCCGCCCGACCGGTGTTCGGCCTGCTGCGGGTCGCCCCCGCGGCGACCGGCTGCGTTCTCGTCGCCGCCGACAGCTCCACTAGTAGGGCTTGGCGAAACTCTCGTCGCGGCGTGCTTCGCCAGCCCACATCTCGTGATCTTGGCGATGTTCTGCA
>CBQZLL010000088.1:0-10866 GCA_967749945.1 uncultured Frankiaceae bacterium | reverse complement strand
TGACCGTGACGACCGACCCGGTCGCGACGTCGCTCGTCACCGCGGCGGCGCACGCCGTCGCGGCCGGCCTGCTCAAAGAGCCGGACCTCAAGGGCATCTACGACCTCACGATCCTCAACGAAGTCCTCGCCGCGGCGGGCAAGCCGAGCGTCTCCGACGCCGGGTACGGAAGGGGCTGACGATGGCCGTCCAGGACCTCGCGTTCGAGGCGACGGCGCTCGCGCCGCACGCGGTCGCGCTGCGCAACGTGAGCAAGTCGTTCGACGACGCGCCGCGCGTGCTCGACGGCATCGACCTCGAGGTCCGGCCTGGCGAGTTCGTCTGCCTGGTGGGCGCGAGCGGCTGCGGCAAGTCGACGCTGCTCAACCTCGTTGCGGGCTTGGAGCAGCCGACCGCGGGCCACGTACACCACCACGGCAACGGCGCGGCGCTGATGTTCCAAGAGCCGGCGCTGTTCCCGTGGCTCACAGCGGGGCAGAACGTCGAGCTCGCGTTGCGGCTGCGCGGCGTCCCGCGCGGCGCGCGGCGGGTCGAGGCGGAGAAGCTGCTCGCCCTCGTCCGTCTCGACGGGCAGGGGAAGAAGCGCGTCCACGAGCTGTCCGGCGGCATGCGCCAGCGCGTCGCGCTGGCGCGGGCGCTCGCGCAGGACTGCAGCGTGCTGCTCATGGACGAGCCGTTCGCGGCGCTCGACGCGATCACCCGCGACGCGTTGCACGAAGAGCTCACCCGGCTCTGGTCCGAGGTCGGGCTCACCGTGCTGTTCGTCACGCACAACGTCCGCGAGGCCGTCCGGCTCGGGCAGCGCGTCGTGCTGCTGTCGTCGAAGCCCGGCCGGGTCGCGGCGGCGTGGGACGTCGACATCGCGCAGCCGCGCCGGATCGAGTCGCCGGAGGTCGCGGCGCTGTCGGCGGAGATCACCGACGCGCTGCGCGAGGAGATCAGACGTCATGCCGTCGACTGATGCGCTCGCAACCCTCGAGAAGGGGCTCGATGCGCTCGAAGCGCAGGCGCCCGCGCGCAAGGGACGCCGCTGGACCCGCGTCGTGCCGCCGCTCGTCGCAGTCGCGCTGCTCGTCGCCGCGTGGCAGGTCGCGTACGCCCTCCACGTGAAGTCGCCGGAGGCGCTCCCGTCGCCCGCGGACGTCGCGCGCAGCCTCGGCGAGCAGTGGGGCAAGGGCACCGTGCAGCAGGCGATCCTCAACAGCCTGCACCGCGGCGTACTGGGTTTTCTTGCTTCCATTGCGGTGGGAACGCCGCTGGGCCTGCTCATCGCCCGGGTCCGGCCGGTACGCCTCGCGATCGGGCCGATCATCTCCGGCCTGCAGAGCCTGCCGTCGGTGGCGTGGGTGCCCGCGGCGATCATCTGGTTCGGCCTGTCCGACGCGGCGATCTACTTCGTCGTCCTCATGGGCGCCGTGCCGTCGATCGCGAACGGCCTCGTCGCCGGCATCGACCAGGTACCGCCGCTCTACCTGAAGGTCGGGCGCGTCCTCGGCGCGAAGCGACTCACTGCGGCCCGGCACGTCGTCATCCCGGCGGCCCTGCCCGGCTATCTCGCCGGGCTGAAGCAGGGTTGGGCGTTCTCCTGGCGGTCGCTGATGGCGGCGGAGCTCATCACGTACAGCCCCCGGCTCGGCCTCGGGCTCGGCCAGCTCCTCGACACCGGACGCCAGCTCTCCGACATGTCGCTCGTCGTCGCGTCGATCGTCGTGATCCTCGCGGTCGGCGTCGGCATCGAGCTGCTGGTCTTCGCGCCGTTGGAACGGCGGGTCCTCCGCCGCCGCGGCCTGGCGTCCGCCACCTGACCGCGCGCCACCTCCGTCGCTACTGGTGAGTAGCGGCGAACGCCGAGCACGAACCGGTGAACCGCGGCGCCGCAACTCACCAGTAGCCGGCCCGCCGGGCGGCCCGAGGATCTGGCGTGCGCGGCCCGGCGCCCGTAGGTTCTGGGCATGAAGGAGTACACGAGCCCCATCCAGGTCGCCGAGGTCACCACCGGCAACCTCACCGACATGCTCTGGACGAACGAGCGAGACTTCCCCGACTCGGTCGTCTTCAGCCGCCGCACGCCCACCGGCTGGTCCGACGTGACGTCGCGGCATTTCGCCGAGGAGGTCCGGGCGCTGGCCGCCGGGTTCGTCGCCTCCGGCGTCCAGGTCGGTGACCGCGTCGGCCTGATGAGCCGGACGCGCTACGAGTGGGCGCTCGCCGACTACGCGATCTGGACCGCGGGCGGCGTCACCGTCCCGATCTACGAGACGTCCAGCGCCGAGCAGGTCGAGTGGATCCTCGGCGACTCCGGCGCGGTCGCCGTACTCGTCGAGAGCGACCACCACGCCGCAACGGTCGCGAACGTCCGCGACCGCCTCCCCGAGCTACGGCACACCTGGACCATCGACACCGGCGACCTCGACAAGCTCGTCGAGCAGGGCAAGGGCGTCGAACGCGCGATGCTCGACGCCCGCCACGACGCCCTCCTGCCCGACACGCTCGCGACGATCATCTACACCTCGGGGACGACCGGGCGCCCCAAGGGCTGCGAGCTGACCCACGGCAACTTCCTCTTCGATATCGCGTCGTCGACCATCGGCCTCGGCGAGTTCTACAACGAGACGGGCTCGACGCTGTTGTTCCTGCCGCTCGCGCACGTGTTCGGCCGGATCATCCAGCTCGGCGCCACGGCCAACCGGGTCAGGGTCGGCCACACCGCCGACGTGAAGAACCTGCTCGCCGACCTCGCCGCGTTCCGTCCGACGTTCCTGCTCTCGGTGCCGCGCGTGTTCGAGAAGGTCTACAACGCGTCCAAGCAGAAAGCTCACGCCGCAGGCAAGGGAAAAGTCTTCGACGCCTCCGAACGCGTCGCCATCGCGTACAGCGAAGCCCTCGACAAGGGCGGCGCCGGGCTGTCGCTACGACTGCGGCACGGGCTGTTCGACAAGCTCGTCTACGTCAAGCTGCGCGCGGCGCTCGGCGGCCAGGTCACGCACTGCGTCAGCGGCGGCGCGCCGCTCGGTGCGCGGCTCGGCCACTTCTTCCGCGGCATCGGGATCACGATCCTGGAGGGCTACGGCCTCACCGAGACGAGCGCGGGCTCGACCATCAACCTGCCCGGCGCGATGAAGATCGGCACCGTCGGCCGGGCCATCCCCGGTACGAGCGTCCGCATCGCCGACGACGGCGAGATCCTGCTCAAGGGCGCGCAGATCTTCACCGGCTACTACAACAACGACAAGGCCACCCACGAGGCGCTCGACAGCGACGGGTGGTTCCGTAGCGGCGACCTCGGCGACCTCGACTCCGAGGGCTTCCTGCGGATCACCGGCCGGAAGAAGGAGATCATCGTCACGGCCGGCGGCAAGAACGTCGCCCCCGCTGTTCTCGAGGACCGGTTGCGCGCGCACCCGCTCGTCAGCCAGTGCATCGTCGTCGGCGACGCGAAGCCGTTCATCGGCTGTCTCGTCACCATCGACCCCGAGGCGTTCCCGGCGTGGAAGAAGGCCAACGGCAAGACCGACGACGCGACCGTCGCCGACCTCGTCGACGACACCGACCTGCGCACGACGATCCAGGCCGCGGTCGACGAGGCGAACAAGGCGGTGTCGAAGGCCGAGTCGATCCGGTCGTTCCGCATCCTGCCGAACGACTTCACCGAGGAGTCCGGCCACCTCACGCCCAGCATGAAGCTCAAGCGGGCGGTCGTCCTGAAGGACTACGCCCCCGACGTCGAGGCGCTGTACTCCTGAGTGCCGCGGTCGCCGAGGTCACCGGGCTCACCGTCGAGTTCGGTGCCGTCCGCGCGGTCGAGGACCTCGACCTCACCGTCTCGCCCGGCGCGTCCGTCGCCCTGATCGGGCGGAACGGCGCGGGCAAGTCGACGACGCTGCGCGCGCTCGCGGGCGTCCTGCCGCCGACGCGCGGGTCGGTCGTCATCGGCGGCATCGACGCGCGCCGCGACCCTTCGGGCGTCCGCGAGCGCGTCGGCTACTGCCCCGACGTCGGCGGCCTCGTGCCACGCGCGACGCCGTGGGAGCACCTGGCGCTCGCCGCGCGGCTGCGCGCGCTTCCGGACGGTTGGGAGCCACGCGCCCGCGACCTGCTCGAACGCTTCGACCTCGGGGCGGCCACGCACCGGATCACGGCCGGGTTCTCGCACGGCATGGGTCGGCGGCTGTCGGTCGTGCTCGCGGCGTTCCACCGGCCGGCGCTGCTGCTGCTCGACGAGCCGTTCGACGGCGTCGACCCGCTCGGCGTCGAGGCGTCGATGGACGTGATCCGCGAGGCGCGGCTCGCGGGCGGTGCGGTCGTCGTGTCCACGCACCTGCTGGCGCTCGCCGTCGAGGCGTGCGACGAGGCGATCGTGCTCCGCGCCGGCCGGGTCGTCGCGGCCGCGCCCGCCGCCGAGCTCGCGGGCGAGGCGGGCGCCGCGCACTACCGGGCGCTGCTCGGATGACCCCGTCAGCCACGGATCGGGGACGGCCGGTCGCGTGACGAGCGCGCGGACGCAGCTCAGGGCGCTGGTCGCCCTGCGCTGGCGGATGATCAGGTCGCCCAAGACCCGCCGCGGCCTGCTCGCGCTCGCCGCGCTGGTGCCGGTCGTCATCCTGCTCGGCGTCGTCGGCGCGCAGGTCGCGCCGGACGCCGCACGGTTCGACGCCGCCGTCGCGGCGCCGACCGTGTACCTCGGCTTCGCATTCCTCTCCGTCGTCTCGCCGCTCACCGCGGGAGGCGGCAACGAGCTCTACCCGGCCGAGCAGCTCGTCGCGTACCCGATCAGGGCCGAGACGCAGTTCCTCACCGGGCTCGCCGTGATGCCGATCAACCTCGCGTGGATCAGCCAGCTGGCGATCCTCGCAGCGGGAACGAGCTTCGCGCTGCTGCCGCGGAAAGCGGCGTTCCTCGCGATCCCGACGCTGCTCGCGTACGTCCTCCTCGTCACGGCGCTCGGCCAGGCCGGGAGCTGGGCGGTCGCCGGGCTGCGGCAGACGCGGACCGGGCGCCGCGCCACCACCGTCGCGGGACTGCTCGCCCTCGCCGGGCTCATCGCGCTGGTTCGTGCCGGGTTCGCCGACAACGCCCTCGACGCGAGCCCCACGGTCCGCGTCGTCGTCGCGATGGTCGCCGTCACCGAACGTCAGGCGTACGGCCTCTGGGCCGTCACGACGCTCGTGCTCGTCGGCCTCTCCGCGCTCGCGCTGCTCGCGGGACGGCAGGCGTGCGCCTGGGCGGTGCGCCGGCCCGGCGACGCGGGCGCGTACCGCGAGGCGCGGGCGGTACGCCAGCGCGGCCGCAAGCGCACGGCGTTCGGCGAGCTCGTCGCGACCGACCGGGCGAGCGTCTGGCGGTCGCCGTCGCTGCGCCGCGGCGCGGTCGTGCTCGGACTGCTACCGGGCTTCGTGGCGTTCGCGATCGGCGTCGAGTGGGGGACGCTCGTGCTGCTGCCGGGGCTCGTCGCGTCGGGCGCGGTGCTGCTGTTCGGCGTGAACGCGTTCTGCCTCGACGGCGGCGGCGCGGTCTGGCTCGCGACGCTCCCCCACGACCCGCGGCTCGCGTTGCGCGCCAAGGCCTGGGTCGTCGCAGAGACGACGCTCGTGTGCGTGCTGCTCGCGGTCGGCGCGGCGCTGCTCCGCGTCCGCGGCGGCGCGACGGGCGCCGCGGTGACCGGCCTCGTCGCGGCGGTAGTCGCGACGACGGTCTCGGTGCTCGGCACGGCGCTCCGCCTCTCCGTCGAACGCCCGCACCGCGCGGACCTGCGCGGCCGCCGTGACACTCCCGCGCCACCCGGCACGATGGCGGTCTACTCGGCCCGGATGGCGGGGCAGACGACGCTGGCGGGGCTGCTCGTCTCGGGCGCGGCGGTCACCGGAGTCTGGTGGCTCCCGCTCGCCGCGGCGGTGCCCGTCGTGCTGCTGGGGCTGCGTTCGGGTCTGGCGGCGGCGCGGCAGTGGTCGGATATCCGACAGCGTGCGTACGTCACGCTCACGGTGGCCGCCGGATGACGCTTGTGACATTCGTCCCCAGAATTCTCCAAGTTGGTCCGTACCGGCCCAGATCCTGGAAGGATTACGGCTGCCGCGCTGTGGGACAGCGCCGGTCAGGAGGATGGCACGGAGATGACAGCGGACTCGCCACGCATCACACTCCGCGACGACCAGGGCGCAGCCGCGGTCGAGTTCGCCCTGGTGTCGACGCTGCTCATCACTCTGCTGCTCGGGATCATCGCGTTCGGCTTCGCGCTGTTCAAACAACAGTCCGCGCTGCACGGAGCCCGCGAAGGTGCCCGGCTCGCGGCGGTCGGCGTCAACGACTGCGACGAGTTCCAGGCGGCCGTCGCCGATCGCGGCAGCGGCGCCGGCATCGTCGCCGGCGAGGTGACGATGTCGTACACCGACATCAACGGCGGCGGCCCGGGCCCGGGCGACTCCGTGACGGTGGCCGTGCCGTACAAGATCGACTTGAGCGTGCTCGGGTTCATCGGCCTCGGCAACTACTCGGCCACGCAGACCGGGATCGCGCGCGTCGAAACGGTCGGGACGGTGACGTCATGTTCGTGATGACGAGGCTACGGACAGCCGCGGCGCAGGGCGACCGTGGCGCGGTCGCGGTCGTCGTGGCGATCACCGCGCTGACCCTGTTCGGCACCGCCGCGCTGGCCATCGACATCGGCGAGATGTACTCCCGCCGCCGCGCCGCACAGACCGACGCCGACCTGGCCGCGCTTGCGGGTGTGACGGCGCTGCCCGGGGACCAGACCGCGGCGCGCCAGCGTGCGTACGACTACCTGGTCAAGAACCTGCCGTCCGGCGGCGGACCAGGACCGATCACCGACTACGCGGACGGCAACCTCGGCAACGGCGAGATCCTGTTCCCGACGGCGACCAAGATCCGCGTCGTCATCCCGCCGCGGCTGGTCAAGTTCGGGTTCGCCGGCGCGATCGGCTTCAACAGCAGCACCGTCAACGCCGCCGCGACGGCCGAGGTGCGCAGCCCCCAGGCCGCGCTCCCGTTCTTCGTGACCATCGCCGGCGCCACCGGCTACTCCTGCCTCAAGGACACGAGCGGCGGCCAGACGAGCCCGTCCGCGCTGCGTGCCGCCCTCCTCCCCGACGCCGGCCCGAAGCCGCAGGTCACCAGCGTGACGTCGCCGCTGTCCACGCTCGGCAGCACGCAGATGGTCATCGGCGGCAATAAGTTCACCGGGCCCAACGTGACCTCGGTGACGATCGACGGCGCGTCCGTCGCGTTCGTCATCGACAACGGCAACCAGATCACCGTCGCCTCGACGCCCGCGCACGCCGCAGGAGTCGTGGCCGTCGTCGTCACGACGGTGAACGGCTCCGACACCGGAAGCACGACGTACGTCCCGCCACCGACCATCACGAGCACGTCGCCCCCGACGTTGTCGACGGCGGGCGGTGACGTGCTGACGATCGCCGGCACCGACTTCGACAGCCCCGCACCCTCCGTGACCTCGGTGCGGATCGACGGCTCCGCCGTGGGCTTCTCGCTCGACAGCGCAACCCAGATCACCGTCCCGGCGGCGTCCGCTCACGCCGCGGGGTCCGCGACGTTGACCGTCACCAACTCGTTCGGCACCGCGACCACGACGCTGTCGTACGCGACCCCGCCGCCGACCGCCCCGCCCACCGTGACCGCGATCTCGCCGACGAGCGGGCCCAGCACCGGAGGCACCGTCGTCACGATCACCGGCACCGGCTTCACCACGGCGACGGGCGTCACGTTCGGGTCCGTGGCCGCGGTCAACCCGACCATCACCGACGACACGACGATCCAGGCGACCGCCCCCGCCGGCACCGGCGCGGTGCACGTCCACGTGACCAACCCGGGCGGCACCAGCGCCGAGACGGACGCCGACCTGTTCACCTACGAGGTCGACGCCTGCGCGGGCACGACCGGCAGCTACGGCTACCTCCACGTCGGCCGCAGCCAGCCACCCACGGCGAGCGGCGCCAACGACCTCGTCATGATCAACAGCATCGTCGGCATCGACCACGGCTGGACGACGTTCCCGCCGAGCCAGCTCCCCCAGATCCCCGGCACCGAGTGCCTGACCGGCAGCACGCTCATCCCCGGCGCGATCCTCGACAACGGCAACGGCGTCGAGGGGGCCAACTGCGTCGACATCGAGAACGGCAACAAGACCAACGACGTCGCGACCGCGTTCCTCGACGGCTACACGAAGAGCGACCCCGACCTGCCCGCCCGCCTCGCCGACCCTGGCGGTAGCCACACCACCGGCACGATCCACGGCCGCGACGACCTCGACATCGACCACATCAGCGACTACCTGACCGTTCCGCTGGCCGACTTCACCAACGAACTCAAGCCCGGCGGCACCGTAACTCCTGGCTGGATCTCGACGGACATCCTCACCTGCCCGCGGTTCGCGATCGTTCCTGTCCTCAACGTCGACAACAACCCGCCCAACGGCTTCTACCCGATCAAGGCCTTCGCCGGCGTGTTCATCGACAGCCCGGCGGACGAGTACGGGTTCGAGCCGAACAACAACGGGAACCAGATGAAGACGATCAAGGCGTACGCGTTCTCGCTCGACTTCCTGCCCGGCATCATCAGCAACGGGACCGTCGAGGGTACGGTCACGTTCGTGGGTTCGGGTCCGAAGGTCCCAGTGTTGGTCCACGACACGGGCGACCCGTCGTACTGACGGGTACCAATACTCCGACGCAGAGAGTGGGAGAAGCATGGGCCGCCGCACGATGCTGCTCGTCGCCGCGATCGTCGTCGCGGCGATCGGGACGATCCTGATCTTCGCGTATGTGAGCAAGGCGGACGACCGCGCCCTGAAGAACCAGGAGCCGGTCGAGGTCCTTGTCGCCAAGACGTTGATCAAGGCCGGCACACTCGGCGCGGAAGCCGAGCGGCAAGGTGCGTTCAGACTGCAGCGGATCCCGCGTGACTCGACGATCGTCGGGGTGCTCAGCGACCCCCGGCCGATCTCGACCCTCGTCGCGGTATCCGACATCTTCCCGGGTGAGCAGATCATCACCGCGAAGTTCGCCGCCGCCGGGACGACGAGCGCGCTGCCGATCCCGCCGGGCAAGGTCGCGATCAGCGTCCAGCTCGGCGACCCGCAGCGCGTCGCGGGCTTCGTCCAGCCGGGGGCGGAGGTCGCGGTGTTCCTCACGATCACCCCGACGGCGGTCCCCGGCCAGCAGTTGGCGCCGGGCCCGACGACCCGCGTACTGCTGACCCGGGTGACGGTCATCGCCGTCGGACCGACCACGTTACGTCCCGCGACCGACGGCCAAGGCAACAAGGAGTCACTGCCTACCGCGATCCTCACGCTCGCCTTGGACCAGGTGCAGTCGCAGAAGATCATCTTCGCCTCGCAGAACGGCCAGCTCTACTTCGGTCTGCTCACCAAGGACTCGAAGGTGGCTCCCGGAGCCGGGATTGACGGCCGTACGCTGTTCAGCTGACACCGAGGAGCTGACTACGTGATCGTCGTCGTCGAGTCGGACGCCCTGTCGCAGGAGTCGCTGCGCGGGGCCGCCGGGTCGGGCAGCGTCGTGGTGCGCGACCTCGACGAGGCGTACCGGCGCGTCGCCGACCATCCCGACGTCAGCGTCGTCCTCATCGGTTCGCACATCGACCTCGAAGGCGCACTGGACCTCGCGGAGTCGATGCGGCTGTCCCGGCCGACGCTCGGCGTCGTGCTGGTCCGCCAGCGGATCGACACGGCGACGCTCACCGACGCGCTACGTTCCGGTGTCCGCGAGGTCGTCAAGGAACGCGACCTCGACGGGATCACCGGGGCGCTGCACCGGGCCGTCGAGCTGTCGAACGCGGTGCGCGAGCAAGCCGGTCTCGCGCCCGCGGGCGAGGGCGAGGCCGAGCTCGGCCGGCTCATCACGGTGTTCTCGGCGAAGGGCGGCGCGGGCAAGACAACGCTGTCCACCAACCTCGCGGCGGCTCTCGCCGACAATGGCCGGCGCAACGTCTGCCTCGTCGACCTCGACCTCGCGTTCGGCGACGTCGCCATCGCGTTGCAGCTCTTCCCCGCGCACACGTTGAGCGACGCGGTCGCGCTCGCCGACCAGCTCGACGAAGCGGCGGTCAGCGCGCTGCTCACCCCGCACTCCCCCGGGCTGACCACGCTGGTCGCGCCGGTCGAGCCCGGGGCGGCTGAGGCGATCCCGGCGCCACTCGTCGGGCGGGTGCTGCGGGTGCTGCGGCAGCTCTTCCAGTTCGTCGTCGTCGACACGCCGCCGGCGTTCACCGACCACGTGCTCGCGGCGTTCGACGAGAGCGACTACGTCGCGTTGCTCGCGACGCTCGACATCCCGGCGTTGAAGAACCTCAAGCTGACGCTGGAGACGCTCGACCTGCTCAACTACCCGCGCGACAAGTGGCGCATCGTCCTCAACCGCGCGGACTCGAAGGTCGGCCTCCAGCTCGGCGAGGTCGAGAAGACGTTGCGCGTCCCGATCGCCGTCCAGATCCCCTCGTCGCGGTCGGTGCCCGCCTCGATCAACCGGGGCGTCCCGATCGTGCTCGACGAGCCCAACCACCCGGTCTCGCTGTCGATCCGCGCGTTCGCGGAGACCCTGCTCGTGGCCGGCACGCCGGCCGCGCGGGCGCTGCCCGCCTCGATGCGGACCGACAACCGCAGGTTCGGTATCCGCCGACGTTCGGAGAAGTCCTGATGAGCCTCGCCGACCGACTCGCCCAGGCGAAGAAGACCAAGACCCCCGAGGTCCCCGAGCAGGAGGGTCCGACTGGTAGCGGTCGCGCCCGCGCGCGGCACGTCGACCCGTTCGCCGAGCTCAAGCGCACCGTGCACCAGTCCCTCCTCGAGAGCCTCGGTCCGACGCTGTACGACGCGCG
>CBQZLL010000087.1:0-10891 GCA_967749945.1 uncultured Frankiaceae bacterium | reverse complement strand
ATCACGAGATGTGGGCTGGCGAAGCACGCCGCGACGAGCGTTTCGCCAAGCCCTAAAGACTCTCGTGATCTTGGGCCGCAGGCAGCACCACCCCGAAGCCCCGTAGCGTCAGCTTCAGCAAGACCAGGCCGGGCGCGCGCAGGTCCGCCACGCGCGCCCGGCACAGGTCCTCGAGCTGGGCCAGCCGCGCGGCGAAGACGTCGGGGCCGGCGCGGCGCGCACGGCTCAGCTCCCCGGCGTTGTGGAACACCTTCGCTCGGGCCTCCTTGAGGAACCGCCTGGTGCCCGCGCGGTTGACCGGCACCAGCAGCCTGTCGGCGAGCGTGCGGTCGCCCGGTCGTTCGGCCGCCTTGATCTCCCGATCCTCGCTCGCGACCCGGCCCGCGAGCACCGCGTCCATGTGCTCGTGGTCGGCGATCCGCCGCCGCATCACCTCGGGGTCGGCGAACTCGCCGTCGCCGATGACGCCGATCAGCGCCTGCGGCAGGTCGTAGTTGACGTGCGCGTTCATGCCGAGCAGCACGTGCCGTAACGGTGGCACGGCCGGGTCGCGGGTCGCCTCGAACGCCACCTGCCACGGGCCCGACGGCGCCTCGCCGCGGTCCCAGCGTTCCATCGCGTCGAGGTAGAGATCGGCGAACACGAGGTCCCACCGCTCCAGCCACGCCGGGTCGAGGAAACCGCCGCGCGCGACCTCCTCGCCGACCCCGACGGTGCCCCGCCGGTAGACGCCGTGGAAGTGCCGCCGCGCGTCGCCGGCCGTGTCGAGCCGGGCCTGGATCTCCGCCATGAGCGCGACGAGCTCGTCGATCGTCGCGGCTCGCGTCACGGTCGCCGACGGTACGCCTACCAGCAGACGTCGTCCTCGACCTGCACGAAGATGCTGTCGTTGAAGATCACGTCGACTGTCACGGCGTAGCACATGCTGAACTGCGCGCTCCACGCCCAGTGCGACTCACTGATCGTGGCGGCCAGCACGCTCCCGGCGACCTGGCCGCCGCACCCGAAGATCTGCACGTAGGCCGGCCCGTCACCGGAGCCCGAGCAGTTGACGAGGAACGCGTAGCCCGTACCGCTGTGCGCCGAGCAGGTGGCCTCGGAGCCGGGGAGCGGGGCCGCGCACGAGCCGGCCTCCGAGAACGACGCGGAGGCCGTCGCGCAGAACGTGATGTTGAGGAAATCGCATCTCCGGGTGGTGGCGGCCGCGGGCGTCGCGGAGCCGGCCAAGGCGGCGATGGCGAGAACTGGGACCAGCATCGTGATGCGTCGCATGAGGGGACCTCTTCCTGGGCTTGAAACCGTATAAATCGCCCACCGGAGCCGCAAGGGGGCGCCGCCTGTGGCGGGTGGGGCCCTCACCCCCGGAGCACGGCTCGGCCAATCGGCGGCGTCCGGGTCGGGCCCTTCGTCCCGTCCCGTGACGGTCCCGCGAACCATGCGCATTTGGCGCCGATTGCCCATGCGGGAATCCGATCGTTGTGTCGATGAACCGAAGCAGAGGTTCCATGAGTGCTGCCCGGGAGGGACACCGACGTGAGGCATCGCAGGACGCGCACCGGCTACGCATGGCAGATTCCGCTCGGCCTGGCAGCCGCGCTGGCCGTCGTCTCGGTCTTCGCGTCGCCGTCGACCGCGCAGTGGCTGGTCGTCGCGGGCGGCGTCGTCGCCGTCGCCGCGATTGCGCGTTCGTCGATCCGGACGGGTGGGCGGCGCGCCGACCGGCACCGCTTCCGCGGCGGCCACCCGCTCGCGCTCATCTCGGCCGGGCTCTGGCTCACCGTGGCGGGCGAGGTGCTGCACGCCGGCGGCGCGGGCTACCCGTCGTACGCCGACGCGGTCGGCCTCTGCGCCTACCCGTTCGTCGTCCTCGGACTGCTCCGTATCGTCCGCGCCCGAGTGATGGAACGCGCCGTCGACACGTTGCTCATCGCGGCCATCGTCCCCGCCGCGCTCGGCGCGTTCGGCTGGATCCCGCTCGTCGAGTCGTGGTCAGGGCACGGTGCGGCAGGGCAGGCGTGGGTGGCGGTGGCATTCCTCGTCGTCGACGCGCTCGCCTTCGCGATGGTCGCCCGGCTCACCGTGCTGTTCCGCGCTCGCCCGGTCGCCGACCGGTTGCTGCTCGCCGCGTTCGCGGCGCTGCTCGGCGCGCATGTCTCGCGCGCGGCGGCGACGGCGACCGACGTCGTGCCGGCGCCGTTCGGCTCGCAGACCCTGCTGCTCGTCGCGTTCGGCCTGCTCGCGGCGGCGGCTTTGCACCCGTCGCTACTGCCGTCGATGTCGGTGTCCAAGCGCCCGCCGTCGATCGGGCGCGGCCACGTCGGGCTGATGGCGGTGGCCGTCCTGCTCGGCCCGTCGGCCGTGCTCTGGCGGTACGGCCACGCGAGCCGCTGGTTCGTGTTCACGGTCGCCGGCACCGCCGTCGTCTCGCTGCTCGTCGTCGCGCACCTCGGCCGTCTCGTCCGCGAACGCGGCCGCCTCGAGTTCGAGTCGACACACGACCCGCTGACCGGCCTGCCCAACCGCCTGCAGTTCGGCGAGGACCTCGTCCACGCGATGCTGCGGGCGAACGGCCGCCGGTCGTTCGCGATCGGGTTCATCGACCTCGACCGCTTCAAGAAGGTGAACGACAGCCTCGGCCACGGCGCCGGCGACGAGCTGCTGCGCCAGGTCGCGGACCGCCTGCACCGGCACGTCCGGCACGACGACGTCGTCGCGCGGCTCGCGGGCGACGAGTTCGGCCTGCTACTCGCCGATGTCGGCACCGTCGACGAGGCTCGTGAGATCGCCGAGCGGGTGCTCGCCGGCTTCGCCGACGAGTTCCGCGTCGCCGGACAGAGCCTGTTCATGACGCCGAGCATCGGGCTCGCGCTCTACCCCGACCATGGCGACGACCCCGACCTGCTGCTTCGCCACGCGGACGCCGCGATGTACGAGGCGAAGCGCCTGGGCCGCAACACCATCGAGGTCTTCTCCGAACGCCTCCGCGCCCTGGCGCACCAGCAGCTTGCCATGGAGACGCGGCTGCAGATCGGCATCGGCAACGGCGAGCTCGTCGTTCACTACCAGCCCAAGGTCAGCCTGCACACCGGACAGGTGACCGGTGTGGAGGCGCTGGTGCGCTGGGACCACCCGACCATCGGGCTCGTACCGCCGGGCGCGTTCATGCGGCTCGCCGAGGAGACCGGGCTGGTCGCGTCGATCGGCGAACAGGTTCTCCTCGACGCGTGCCGGCAGATGCAGTCGTGGCGGCAACGCGGCTTCCCCGACCTCACCGTGTCGGTGAACCTCTCGCTCCGGCAGTTCAACCTGCAGGACGTCGTCGCCGTCGTCACCCACGCGCTCGCCGAGACCGGCCTGCCGCCGCACGCCCTGGAACTGGAGCTCACCGAGAGCTCGGACCTCAACCAGGCCGACGCCGTCGGCCCGACGCTGACCGCGCTACGCACGCTCGGCGTGCGGTGCTCGATCGACGACTTCGGCACCGGGTACAGCGGCATCGCGTACCTCAACGACCTGCCCATCGACAAGATCAAGCTCGACAAGTCGTTCATCGACACGATCGGCGCCGACGGCGGCGACGCGCCACTGGTCCGGGCGATGATCGCGATGGCGCACAGCCTCGACCTCGAGGTCGTCGCGGAGGGCGTCGAGACACCCGACCAGCTCCGGTTCCTCCAGGAGCAGGGCTGCGACACGATCCAAGGCTTCCTGTTCAGCCGGCCGCTGCCCGCGGGCGACCTGCGGTCGGTGCTCGGAGCGCAGATCGACGCCGACCGGCCGACGTTGCAACTCGTCCGCCCGAACGGCGTGCAGGACGAGCGCGAGCTCGGCGAGCGGCTCTGGGCGGAGGCCCAGGTCCAGGCGGCGGCCGTCCTCGCCGTCGCGTCCGACGAGGCCGACGAGGACGTCCCCGAGACACTCGCCCGGCGCACGCTCGTGCTGTCCAGCGTCGCCGGCGTCATGGCGGTACCGGCGTTGCTGGGGCTCACGGCGGCGAGCGCGCTGCCGCCCGCCGCGCAGAGCTTCGTCGCCGCCGGGTTCACGACCATCGGCGCGACACCGCCGCGCCCGCACGGCACCCACGGTTCGCACGGCACGCCGATGGCCGGCCACCAGGCCGGCCACCAGGCCGGCCACGGTCCGACGGACGACCCGACCTCGACGGGCACACCCGCGGCCGACCACGCCGCCGCCACGAGCCACCCGACCGGCCCGCCCGCGACGCCACCGGGCACGCCGGAGCACGGCCAAGGTCACGGCGACCCCGGCGCGGGCAACGGCCAGGGTACGGACGGCCAGGGTACGGATGGCCACGGTGCGGACAACGGCCAGAGCGACAACGCCGGACATGGTGCAGGCCCGGGCACGAGCGCGGGGAAGAGCAAGGGGAAGAGCAAGCCGACGCCGACGCCCGCGTCGGGGCAGCCGTCCCAGACGTCGCACCCCGCGCCGCCCGCACACCCGACGCCGGACCCGACCCCGAGCGGCCCGCCGAGTGGGAAGGGCAAGCCCGTTCACTGACCGGACAGACGGCGGCGCCCGATAGCCTGGCGCCATGCCGACCGCGCTCGTCACCGGTGCCACCGCGGGGATCGGCGCCGCGTTCGCGCGGCGCCTCGCCCGCGACGGGTACGACCTCGTCCTGGTCGCCCGCGACGAGGAGAGGCTCCGCGGCTTCGCGGCCGAGCTCGGCACCGGCACCGAGGTCCTCCGTGCCGACCTCGCCACCGAGGCGGGCATCGCCGCGGTGGAGGACCGCCTCGCCCGCGAGCCCGTCGACCTTCTCGTCAACAACGCGGGGTTCGGCCACCACGGCCGCTTCCTCGACGTCCCGGTGCGCGACGAGCTCACGATGGTCACCGTGCACGTCGACGCGGTGCTGCGACTCACCAGCGCGGCGGTGCCGGGCATGGTCGACCGCGGGCACGGCGGCGTCATCAACGTCGCGTCGGTCGCCGCGTTCTTCCCGCGCGGGACGTACGGCGCATCCAAGGCGTGGGTCGTGAGCTTCAGCCAGGCGGTCCGGCAGGACCTCGCGGGCAGCGGCGTGTCCGTGCTCGCGCTGTGCCCGGGGTTCACCAGGACGGAGTTCCACGACCGCGCGGGCATGGACATGACCCGCGTACCCGAACGCCTCTGGCTCACCGCCGAGGACGTCGTCGACACCGCGTTGCGCGACCTCGTCGCGGACCGGGCCGTGAGCATCCCGGGCTGGCAGTACAAGGCCATCGTCCGGGCCGGGTCGCTGATGCCCCGCGGGATCTCGGCCCGCCTCGCCTCCCGGACCGGTCGGCGCTACCGCTGATCCGGCGCAAATGTGGTCCAATCCCCCGGCACCGCCGGACCGTAGTCCCGGTGACCGCCCCCTCGGAGAGGACCACGCATGCGTTGCTCACGGACGACGGTCGCGCTCGCTGCCGCGTCGATCGCGCTCGCCGCGCCCGCCGCGACCGCTACCGGCCGCACCGAGCGGCCGTGCGCGGCCCGGCTGACCGTGGGCGGCGACTGGCGCGGGTACGGCCGCGACGCCGCCCAGTCCCGCGACCAGACCGAAGAGCACGACATCGGCCCGGCCGCGGCGCGAACGCTGGCGCCCGCGTGGGCGTTCGACGTCGCGTCCGTCGGCGACGCGGGGCAGCTCAACTCGACGCCCGTCGTGTCCGGTGGCTGCGTGTTCGCCGGGTCGTCGACCGGGGTGGTCTACGCCCTCGACGCCGCGACCGGCCGCCTCGTCTGGCGGACGCCCGTCGCGGTCACGACGCCCGGGCTCGGCGGTGCGATCGTCTCCGCGACCATCGCCGTCCGCGACCTGATCGTCGTCATCGTCAACGAGACCGGCGACGGCACCGTCGGCCCGTACGTCCTCGCGCTCGACGCCAATACCGGCGCCGTCGCGTGGCGCAGCGCGCCGCTGTCGACGAAGGTCGGCTACTACAGCAACGCCTCGCCGTCGGAGTTCGACGGCATCGTCGTCGCGGGCTTCTCGCCGCCCGAGGGCCAGCAGGTCGGCCAAGGCGGTTTCGCGCTCGTCGACGCCCGCAACGGCGCGATCCTCCGGGTCACGACGACGATCCCGCCCGCCGACCAGGCGCGCGGCTTCGCGGGCGGCGGCCTGTGGTCGACGGCGGCGTGGGACACGGCGACCGGATTCGCCTACCTCGGCGCGGGCAACCCGTTCAGCCACACCGTCGACCACCCGAACACCAACGCGATCCTCAAGATCGACGCGCGGCGCAACAGCCCGACGTTCGGCGCGATCGTCGCGTCGTACAAGGGCAACCCCGACCAGTACACCGACGCGCTGACGACGCTCGCGCACACGCCGGTGTGCGATGCGACCGCGCCGATCGACTTCCCACTCGACGACCCGGCGTGCGGCCAGATCGACCTCGACTTCGGCGCCACGCCGAACGTCTTCCACGTCGGCGGTCGCACGTACGTCGGTGACCTGCAGAAGGCGGGCGTCTACCACGTCGCCGACGCGACGACGATGGCCCCGGTCTGGAACGCGATCGTCGGCGCCTCGTGTGCCGCCTGCAACGCCGCGTCGACCGCGGCCGACGGCACCGGCGTGTACGGCGTCGGCACCCCGGGCGGCGTGGCGTTCGCTCTGGAGCAGGCCGACGGCGCCCTCCGGTGGAGTGCGCCCGTCGGCGACGGCGTGCACTACCAGTCGACGAGCGTCGCGAACGGCGTCGTCTACGCCGTCGACGGCCTCGGCGGGTTCCTCGCGTACGACGCGGCGACCGGAGATGCGCTGCTGCGCCGCGAGCTGACGGCCGACACCGGCATGCCCGTCGCCGGGCTGACCAGCCAGGGCGTGTCGATCGCGAACCACACGGTGTACGTCGCCGCGAGCGGCACCGTCGCGAGCGCGGGCGGCGCGGCCGACGACGGCGTGATCCTCGCGTACCGCCCGGCCGGGTAGGGGCACCCGCCAGAGCCGGGCCGCCCGGATGGCCCTGTGGCATACTCCAGCGTCGTACCAGCCACCCCTCGGGTGTATGTCGCCGAGGGGTGCTTGTACGAAGCGGGGCCCCCGGGTCTCGAGCTGGCGGAGTGGCCGAGTGGCTTAGGCAAGGGCCTGCAAAGCCCTGTACGCGAGTTCGATTCTCGCCTCCGCCTCGGGCGACTAGCTCAGCGGGAGAGCGCTTCCCTGACACGGAAGAGGTGCGGCGTTCGACACGCCGGTCGCCCACCGCAAGGAACGGCCCGGTCACCTCACGAGGAGACCGGGCCGTTCCCCGTGAGGGAGCGGGGCGGGGCCCGCCGCCCGCGCCGAACATCGTGATCTTGGCGATGGTTTGCACCATATGCGTGCAGAACCTCGCCAAGATCACGAAAGGCGCGAGGCTGCCGCGCGCGCTCCTCGGACGAACCAGACGATTTCCGGAAACGGGCCTCGCGCACGGTACGTGGCGGCTGATAATCACGGCGTGACGCGGGCGACCCAGGGCAGCGCCGGGCGGTTGGCGGGGCTGCTGCTCATGGCCGCGGGCGCGCTCACCGTCGTCAACAACTACCTGCCCGGTTCCGACCTGCTCGACGTCCGTCTGCTCAACGTCGTCGGCCTGCTCGCGATCGGCGTCGGCGCGATGTCGTACCGGCTCCCCTGGCAGCGGTGGCACCCGCGGGCGTCACTCGTGCTCGCGGTGTTCGGCTTCGCGCTCATCGCGGTGTCCGACCGCTACGGCGGCGTCAGCGCGTACAGCTACGCCGTCTACTTCGTCGTCCTGTTCGTCTGGGTCGGCATCGCCCACCCGCCGGGCACGTCGTTCGTCCTCGCGCCACTGGCCGCGGTGACGTACGTCCTCCCGCTCGCCCTCTCCCCCGGCTCGCTACCACCGAACGCCATCTCGTCGGTCACCGTCGCGATCCCGGTCTGCGTCCTCGTCGGGGAGACGATCGCGCGCACCGTGCGCCGCCAGGCGCACGCGCAGGCCGACCTCGCCGCCCGCGCCCTCCGGGTCGAACGCCTCGCCGCGCTCGTCGGCGAGCTCGGCACCGACCTCGACACCGGCGCCGTCCTCGCCCGCGTCTGCCACGCCGCGCGCGAGCTCGTCGACGCCGGCGCGGCGGCGTTCGTCTCGACGACCGGCGGCATCGCGCGCATCGTCGCCGTCGAGGGGCTGCCGGACGACCTCGTGGGCCAGCCGTGGCCGGACGCCGTACCCGGCCTGCACCGACTGCTCGTCGCGCCGAACGTCGGGCCGGTGCGCGGCGCGCTGTACGCGCTGTTCGCCGAGCAGGGACGCGCGCTCTCGACCCACGAGTCGGACCTGGCGACGTTGCTCGCCGGTCACGCGGGCGCCGCGCTCGCGAACGCGGCGACGTACGCCGACGTCGTCGCCGCGCGCGACCACGAGCAGGCCGTCGTCGACGGCATGGCCGACGGCATGGCGGTCATCGGCCGCGACGGCCTCGTCATCGGCTGGAACGCCGCCGCACAACGCCTCACCGGACTCCCGGCCGGCGACGTCGTCGGCGGGTTGCTGCCGTTCCCCGTCGGTCCGACCGGTGTGCCGATCGACCACCAGCTTCCCGACGGCCGGTGGATCGAGCTCGTCTCCTCGCCGATCGAGCAGGTCGGCGAGACTGTCGTGGGCTTCCGCGACGTGAGCAAGGCGAAAGCGCTCGACGAGGCGAAGGACCTGTTCCTCGCGACGACGAGCCACGAGCTGCGCACCCCGATCACGGTCATCAAGGGGTACGTCGCCATCCTCCGCAAGAGCTGGGCGCGGCTGTCCGACCCGGAACGCGAGGCCGCTCTCGCGGCCGTCGCCGACCGCACCGACTCGCTCATCGCGCTCGTCGACCACCTGCTGCTCGGATCGCGGGTGGGCGCGTCCCGCTACTCGGTGGAGCCCGAGCCGTTCGACCTCGGGCCGGCCGTACGCCTTGCGGCCCAAGGCTTTGCGACTGTCAGCGAGCGGCACCGCGTCGTCGTGGACGTACCCGACGACCTGCCCACGGTGCTCGGCGACGTGGCGGCCGTCGACCCGGTGGTCGGGCAGCTCCTCGAGAACGCGATCAAGTACTGCCCCGCCGGCGGCGAGATCACCGTCGTGGTCGGCGCGGGCGAGGGTTACGCCGTCGTCGACGTGCTCGACCGGGGCGTCGGCATCCCGCCGGGCGCGGAGGAGGAGCTGTTCACCCGCTTCTGGCAAGCGCACGACGGAGACCGCCGCGAGTACGCCGGCATGGGGCTCGGGCTGCACATCGTCCGCCAGCTCGTCGAGGCCCAGGGCGGGACGGTGCACGCCACGAACCGCCCGGGCGGCGGCGCCCGCATCGGCTTCACGCTGCCGTACGCACCCGCCGTTCCGGCCGCCCGGAAGCCCGACGAAGAAACTTCTCGACTCGACCTGTAATCACGGGGGCCTACCCACGTGTACTACACGCGAACCCGCCCCGGTGATCTGCCGAGTAGGGGTTCCGGGGCGCAAGCGCAGGCGGTCAGGGACTGGGCCGGCCGCCTGCGCGGCTCCCGGGCTGGGTTCGTGTCAGCCGCCTGCCCGTGCCGCCAGAATCTCGGCGAGCGCGGGCATCGGCGGTTCTGGGCCCACCCACTTCACCGCGCCGGTCCTGATCGCGACCGGTACGCCGCCGTCCCGCGGTGTCACCGAGCAGAAGAACCGCTCCCCCTCGACCGGCTGGCGGTCCCACACGACGCGATGCCAGATGCCCTGGCGCAGGCCGTACGACGTCCCGCCCGGAAGCTGCATCAGCAGTCCGAGCGCCGGGTCGATCACGTACTGCGAACGCCGCGTCGCGAACAGGAGCACGTCGCCCAGCGTAGGACGCGCGACGACGCGCCGGTAGAGCCCGTCAGGGCGACGACTTGCGCGTCCGCTTCGGCTTCGCGTCGCGCTCGGCGGGCGCGGCCTCGGCGGCCGCGGGCTCGGCCGGCCCGGGCGCCTTGGCGAGACCCATCGACGCGCGGATCGCTTCGAGCCGCTGCGCACCCTGGACGTCGAGCGCCGAGCGCTGCACTTCGAGCATCCGCGCCTCGACCGAGCCCTGCGCCAGCTCCGCGGTGCCCATCGCCCGGGCGTACCGGCCCTCGATCTTCTCCCGCACCTGGTCCAGCGACGGCGTCGCGCCTGGGACGGAGAGCGCGCTGACCGACTTGAGCGCGTCGTTGACCCGCTCCTGCATCTTCGCCTGGTCGAGCTGGTTGAGGAGCTTGGTGCGTTCGGCGAGCTTCTGCTGCAGCATCATCGCGTTCGTCGCGACGGCCTGCTTCGCGGCTTCCGACGAGTCGAGCGCCTGGTCGTGCAGGTGCTTGAGGTCCTCGGCCGCACCCTCCGCGGCGACGAGCTGCGTCGCGAACGACGTCGCGGCCGCTTCATACTCGGAGGTTTTCTTCTCGTCGCCCGCGGCCCGCGCCTGCTCGGCGAGGACGAGCGCCTGGCGCGCGGACGCCTGCATCTTCTCGACCTCGTCCATCTGCTTCTCGAGCTTCATCTCGAGCTGATGCCGGTTGCCGAGAACGGCCGCCGCCTGCTGGGACAGCAGCTCGTGTTGCTTCTTCGCCTCGGTGATGGCCTGCTCGATCTGCACCTTGGGGTCGGCGCGCTCGTCGAGCTTGCCGGACAACGCCGCGACCATGTACCGCCAGCCTCGCCTGATCAGATCGAACACGACGTCCCTCCGTACTACTCGGTCGAGCGCCTGCGCGCGGCCTGCGGTGCGCTGCTGTCGGGGACGCTACCGGGTGCGGCGTCCGGGAGCGGCGCCAGGCCCTCGATGGCGCGGTTCGAGACGTCCTCCGCCTCCACCAGGCCGGCCCGCAGGCCCTCCAGCTCGGTGGCCAGCGACTCGACCTCGGACAGGCCGTCGGCGGCCGTACCCGAGGTCTCGGCGAGCGCCACGACCTCGGCGAGCCGCG
>CBQZLL010000086.1:0-10954 GCA_967749945.1 uncultured Frankiaceae bacterium | reverse complement strand
CGACGCGACCGGGCTGACGGTGTTCGCAGAGTCGACGGCCTGCGCGTACATCGTGTGCCAGCCGCCCGGCGACGTGACGTTCGCCGTCGCCGTCGACGATCCGCTCGCCGGGAACGCCGCGGTCGGCGACGTGAGCGACGGGTCGTCCAGCGCGTACAGGAAGTGGTCGACGTCCGTGCTGGTCGTCGTGAACTGGAACGTCGGCGTCGGCGGGATCGAGCTCGCCCACGCGTTCTGCGGATAGTTCGCGCTGCTGATCGCCGGGGTGGAGGGCGGCGTCGGCGGTGCCGCGGCGAAGTAGCCCAGCACCTCGACGACCAGGCCCACGGCGCCCGCCGAGGCATAGACGTCCACGCGACCGTTCGCGAGCTTGGCGACGAACGTCGTGGTGTACGTCGCCGTACCCGAAGCGCTGTACGCGAGGACGCCGCCGGTGGGTCGCGCCTCGCCGTCGGGGTAGCCCTGGAAGTACCCGGCGGCCTGCGGCTTGACCGCATGCAGCGACAGCACCGCCGCGGTCACGCCGGTCGGCGGGACCACCACGGCGCCGTTCGGGTCAGTGGCGCCCGCGACGAGCACTGAGCGAGTCGTGTTCGTGGCCAGCGGCGTCGTGCCGGACGCGCCGGTGTTCTGGCCAGTGACCGTGCTGTAGACGCGAGCCGGGTTCACCGGGACGAAGACGCTCTGCCCACCGGACCCGCGCGTGTAATAGCCCTCGACGTCGAGCTTCACGTGGGTCGAGCCGGCGCTGCTGTTGAAGACCGCGATCTGGCCGGCGTCGCTGACGGGGACCTCGACGAGCGACGTCGTGCTCTCGCCCGCGGCGAACGTCACGTTGGTCGTGACCGGGCGCGTGTCGCCGTCGCGGTAGACGGTGAACGCGCCAGCCGCGCCCGGCGACGTCGCCGTGACCGCCACCGCGATCGCGGAGACTCCGCTCGTCGGGACGCCACCGGTGCCGGTGACCGTGAACGCGCGCGTGCCGTTCGACGGAACCGGCGAGGTGCCGTTCGGCGAGTTGCCGAGGCCGGTCGTCGTGTCCACCGCGCGCACCGGCGTCAGCGGCACGAACTTGCTCGCGCCGGTCGTCGCGGTGCTGTCGGTGTAGTAGCCCTGCACGTCGACCGTGACGTGCGCCGAGCCGCCCGCGAGCACCAGGCTGATCCGGCCGAGTGCGCCCACCTTGGCGAGGACGAGCCCCGTGGTGGTCTGGCCGGCTTGCGTCGTGACCGCGGCGGTCGCCGGCTGGGTCCGGCCGGCGGGCCACACGGTGAGGTCCGTCGTGAACGGCGGTGCGATGACGGTGACCGCCGCCGCGACGGCGGTGACCCCGGTGTCCGGCACGCCGCCGACGCCGACGACCGTGAACGACTGGGCGGTCGGGCTGACCTCTGACGTCGAGCCGCCGAGGCCGGTGCGGGTGTCGACGATCCGCGCCGGCGTGAGCGGTACGTACTCGCCCGCCGAGGCGGGCACCATCGCCGCGACCGGCGTCACGCCGGTGGCCGTGGCGTACGCGCCAGCACCGGCGCGGTTCACGCCGGCCACGGCGACGTCGTAGGCGACGCCGTTGGTGAGCCCGGTGAAGGTCGTCTGCGACTGGCTCGGCTCCGCGTCGAGCTCGCTGAACGTCGTGCCGTCGGGCCGGGTGACCTTGACGCGGTAGGCCGTCAGCGGCGCGCCGTTGTTGCCCGCCGACGCGCCCCACGTCACCGCGATCGTCGTGTCGCCCGGCGTGGCCGACACCGACGCCGGTGCCAGCGGCCCGCCCGCGCACGTCACGGCGTTCGAGAAACCGGGCGAGCCCGGACCGACTGCGTTCGCGGCGGTGACCGTGAACGTGTACGTCGTGCCGTTGACGAGGCCGGTGACGGTCGCCGACGTCGCGCCGCCGCCAGTGGTCGTCGTGGCGGCGAGGGTCAGCCCGTCGTACGCCCGGATGGTGTAGCCGGTGACCGGCGAGCCGTTGCCGTACGCCGCGGTCCACGAGACCGTCGCGCGCTGGTCGCCGTCGAGCGCGTAGACGTCGGCCGGCGTGAACGGCGCGCCCGCGGGAGTGACCGGCGCGGTGGTGCCGCTGACCCGGCTGGTGCCGTAGCCGTTGGTGGCCCACATCGCGAACGTGTACTGCGCGTCGTTGGTCAGCCCGGTGATCGTGGCGCTCGTCGCCGCGGCGCCGACCGACGTCGAGCCTTCGAACGTGCCGTTGTTCCATCGCTGGATGACGTAGCCGGTGAGCGCGCCGCCGTTCTGCGGTGCAGCCGACCAGGTGAGCGCCGCCTGGTGGTCGCCCGGCGTGACGGTGACGTTGGTGACCGCGCCAGGGATGCCCGCGCTCTCCGCGGCGGTGGCCGTGGAGTCCGGACCCTCGCCGAAGCCGTTCGTCGCGGACACGCGGTACGTGTACGACGTGCCGTTGACGAGCCCGGTGATCGTCCCGCTGGTCGACGGTGCGGTGATGCTCGCGGTCTGCGCGAGCGTGCTGCCGCTGTACGCCTTGATCGTGTAGCTCGTGAGCGCCGATCCGTTGCTCGCCGCGGCGGTCCACTGCACGACCGTCGACGCATTGCCTGGCGTCGTGACCACGCCCGTCGGCGCGCCCGGCAGGCCGGCCGGTGTCACGGCGTTCGACGGTGCCGACTGCGGTCCGGCGCCCACGGAGTTGATCGCGGCGACCTTGAACGTGTACGTCGTCCCATTGGTCAGTCCGGTGATCGTCGTGCTCGTGACGTTCCCGACGTTCGCCGTCGACATGAGTGTCGCGCCGGCGTACGCCCTCAGCTCGTAGCCCGTGATGGCCGAGCCGTTGGCGCTCGGGGCGGTCCAGGTCACGAGCGCCTGTCCGTCACCAGCCGTCGCGTTGACGCCGCTCGGCGCGAGCGGCACGCCCGCTGGAATGACGGGGTTCGACGCCGCGGAGTCCGCGCTGGCGCCGACACCGTTGGTGGCGGCGACCTTGAACGTGTACGTCGTGCCGTTGGTCAGTCCGGTGATCGTCGTGCTCGTGACGTTCCCGACGTTCGTCGTCGAGACCAGCGTCGCGCCGGCGTAGGTCGTCACCTGGTAGCTGCTGATCGGCGATCCGTTGTCTCCCGCGCCGGACCACGACACGACCGCGGACTGGTCGCCACGGGTGGCCGTCGCACTGGTCGGCGGCGTCGGAAGACCAGCCGGGGTCACGGTGTTCGACGTCGCGGTCGCGCCGGTGCCGACCGCGTTGGTCGCCGCGACGGTCACGTAGTACGGCGTCCCGTTGGTCAGCCCGGTCACGGTCTTCGACGTCGCACCGGCGCCCGCTGTCGCCGTCGAGACGAGTGTGGTCCCGGTGTACGTCGTGATCGTGTAACCGGTGATCGCCGAGCCGTTCGCGTTCGGTGCGGTCCACGTGACAGTCAGCGCGTGGTCGCCGGCCGTGGCTCCGACGCTGCCGGGAACGCCGGGCACGCCGGCCGGCGTCACGGCGTTCGACGTCGCGGTCGGACCAGTGCCGACCGCGTTGGTCGCGGCGACGCTCGACGTGTACGACGTGCCGTTGGTCAGGCCGGTGAACGTCTTCGCCGTGCTGCCCGCCGGCACGGTCGCCGTCTGGACCTGGGTGGCACCGACGTACAGGTTGACCGTGTATCCGGTCACCGGCGAGCCGTTCGGGTTTGCCGCGGACCACGTCACCGTGGCTTGCTGGTCGCCGGCGGTCGCCGTGACGTTCGCCGGCGCGAACGGCAGTCCGGCGGGCGTCACGGAGTTCGACGACGCCGAGGCCGGCCCGGCGCCGTACGTGTTCGAGGCGCTCACCGTGAACGTGTACGCCGTGCCGTTCGTCAGGCCGGTCACCGTCCCGCTCGTGACGGCGCCCAGGTTCGTCGTCGAGACCAGCGTCGTGCCGTCGTAGGCGCGGATCGCGTTGCCGGTGATCGGGCCGCCGTTCTGCGGGCCGGCCGTCCAGGACACGGTTGCCGACTGGTCCCCGGGCGTGGCGGCGACGTTCGTCGCAGCACCGGGGACACCGGCCACGACCGCGTTCGACGCAGTCGACTGCGGGCCGATCCCGAAGGCGTTCGTCGCGGCGACCTTGAACGTGTACGTGGTGCCGTTGGCCAGTCCGGTGACCGTTCCGCTGGTGACCGCCCCGACGGTGGAGCTCGCCGCGAGCGACGCCCCGACGTAGGCGGAGATCGTGTTGCCGGTGACGGGCGAGCCGTTCCCGTCGGCCGCGGTCCACGACACTGTTGCCGCGGCGTTGCCGGGCGCGGCCGAGACGTCGGTCGGCGCGAGCGGCGCGCCAGCGGGCGTAACGGCGTTCGACGCCGCCGACTGCGGGCCACTGCCGACCGTGTTGGTGGCGTGCACCTTGAAGGTGTACGCAGTGCCGTTGGTGAGGCCGGTCACGGTCGCCGACGTCGCGCCGCCGGACACCGTCGCCGTCGTCACCGGCGTCGGGCCCGAGTACGCGGTGACGGTGTTGCTCGTGAGCGGGTCGCCGTTCGCGCCGGCGGCGGTCCACGTCACGGACGCCGACTGGTCACCGCCGGTCGCCGCGACGCCGGTCGGCGCGAAGGGCGGGCCGGCCGGCGTGACGGCGTTCGACGGATCGGAGTCGGGGCTGGTGCCCAGCGCGTTCGTCGCGCTGACCTTGAACGTGTACGACGTGCCGTTGGTCAGGCCGGAGACGACCTTGCTCGTCGCGGCCGCGCTTGCGGAGGTCACCGAGACGAGCGTCGCGCCGTTGTAGGTCTTGACCGAGTAGCCGGTGATCGCCGAGCCGTTGTTCGCGGGCGCGGTCCATGAGACGGTCGCCTGCTGGTCGCCGCGAGTCGCGGTGACGGACGCCGGCTTGTCGGGCGGCGCGATGTAGGTGATCTGGAGCGCGGGCCGCGACGTCGTCGCGGTGTCCTCGGTCATCCGCACGGTCGCGAGTCCGGGGCCCGGCGCGGTCTCGTTGGGCGTCATGAGGACGACGCCGTTGTTGGTCGTGGTGCCGTTGATCCAGCCGGTGACCAGGCTCTTGAGGTTCGCCGAGGTGAGCGTCGTCGGTCCGGTGGTGGAGCTCATCGTGGCCGACGCGAGGAACGCCGCCGGCGCACCACCCGTCGTGCCCGTGCCCCACGGGCTGGTGCCGTCCCTGGTGAGCCAGGTGGCGCCGGTCGTCCATGCGGCGCCCGCCTCGTACAACGAGACCGGGACGCCGCTGGGCGGGACGCTGGAGGCCGTGAGGAGCACGCTCGCCCCCGTGACCTGGGCGGGCGAGGGGAAGCTGCTCGTGTCGTAGCGCAGCAGCAGGCGGCTCGCGCCCGCCGCGTCGGCGCCGACCTGCGCGGTCGCGCTGCCGCAGTTCGGGGTGCCGATGCCCGCGGGGTTGTTCGTGACCGCGCAGTCGACCACGTACGCCGAGCCCGTATAAGTGAGCGTCGGGTCGAGCACCACCGGCAGTTCGTGGCGGGCCAGCCACGTCGGGTCGACCGACTCGACGACATCGAAGCCGTCGCCGCGTCGCGTCACCGTCAGGTGCGCAGACGGCACGACCTCGCCGTGCGCGTCGCGCTCGACCACCGGCTCGCTGTCCTGCTGGTACGTGACGGGCGCGGGAATCGTCAGGAAGAGGCCGTCGGCGACCGGCCGGTCGAACGCGTAGCCGCCGTCGCCGGTCGGCACCGCCCGGCCGAGGACGCCGTTCGGGTCGGCGAGGTGGAACCGGAACCGGGTGGGGGAGGTCGCGTCGGCGAGCGTGAGCGACTGCTTCACGCCGTTCGCGTCGACGGCGAAGCCGAGTGCGGTGTGCGCGTCCGGGATGACGTACGCGACGGTGTTGCCCTCGACCGACGGCCGGTCGACCGTCGCGCCGGGCGCGGACAGCGTGACCGCGCCGCCGTCGAGGTCGAGCGTGAGCAGCCGCTCCGCGGTGCGGCCGAACGTGAGCGGGCGCACCGCTCGCGGCACCGTCGCCACGTCCGGCGCGGACTCGTCCTCGACCTGGACGACGGTGGCGTCGATCGGCCCCCACGTGCCGTCCGCGCCCGTGTGGAACGTGAGGTCGGGGAAGACCGTGCGCGTCACCGTTCCGTCGTCGTTGGTGGCCCAGTACGACCACGGCGTCCAGCCGTCCGCGCGCGGGGGGAGCGGCTTCGGCGGCTCGGCGTACGCGACCGCGCTGTCGGCGGCGACCACGGCGAGCGCCGTGGCGGCCGAGACAACGGCGAACGCCCAGCGCGTCACGGCACGGCGGGTTGAACGGGACACGGAACCCCCCCAGGGTCGACTCCCTCTATCCGCGTTACGGAGTCGCACGCCCATCCCTTCGCTCGAATCGCCGAAAATCTCGTCGCTCGCCGAAGTACGTGCACTCGCCTCGGTGGGGCTAGGGCGATCCTGACGGTGACGCTCGGGTTCGTCTTCGTGACGGCGACGGTGCGCCGGCGGCTTCCGCGCAGGAGGACCGCAGAAGCAGCACGCCCGGCGGCCGTCGTCGCGGGCGTGATCCTTGCCGTGGCGGGCGGCGCGCTCGTCGGGCTGAGGGGCCCGCGCTCCGTCCCGCTTGCGCTCGCCTGCTCCGCGACGTTCGTGGGCTCGTGGCTGCTGCTCCGCGTCCCATAGGTTTGCCGGGTGACGGATGGCGGGGTGCTCGCGGCTGCTCGGGACGCGTACGCGCGGCGTGCCTGGTTGGCTGCGTTCACCGGGTTCACCGCTGCCGACGCCGAGTTGCCGCTCGAGCCGGACGACCTCGAACGCCTTGCGGTCGTCGCCGAGCTGGTCGGTCGGGACGACGACAAGGACGACCGCTACGCCGCGGCGCACCATTCCTGGCTCGCGCGCCGAGACGACCGAGCTGCCGCGCGGTGCGCGTTCTGGCTCGGGATGGGGCTGGTCATCCGAGGCGACTTCGCGCGCGGCGGCGGCTGGATCGCCCGGGCCGCGGGGTTGGTCGGCGACACGGACTGCGTCGAGCGCGGGTACGTCCTCGTCCCGGCGGGACTGCAGGCGCTGTGGGGCGGCGACCCCGCTGGGGCGCGCGCACTGTTCGAGGAGGTCGCGTCGTACGCCGCGCGGTTCGCCGATCCGGACCTGCGCGCGCTTGGCGCGCTTGGTCGCGGGACGGCGCTCGTCAAGCTCGGCGAGCATGCCGCGGGCCTGGCCGCGCTCGACGAGGCGATGCTCGCGGCGAGCGCGGGCGAGGTGTCGCCGCGCGTCGCCGGCATCGTGTACTGCGCGGCGATCGAGACGTTCCAGGAGGAGTTCGACTGGCGGCGCGCGCAGGAGTGGACGGCGGCGCTGACGCGCTGGTGCGACGCGCAGCCGGACCTGGTGCCGTTCCGCGGGCAGTGCCTCGTGCACCGGGCCGAGGTGATGGAGCTGCACGGCGACTGGCCGGACGCGATGACGGAGGCTGGACGCGCGCGCGACTGGCTCTCCCGCCCGCCGCCGTCGCCCGCGGTCGCGGCGGCGTACTACCGGCTCGGCGAGCTGCACCGGCTGCGCGGCGAGCACCGCGACGCGGAGGAGTCGTACCGGCGGGCGAACGAGGGTGGCCGCGCGCCGCAACCGGGCCTCGCGCTGCTGCGACTCGCGCAGGGCAAGGTCGACGCGGCGGCGGGCGCGCTGCGCCGCGTCGTCGCCGAGGCCGCCGACCCGGCCGAGCGCGCGCGGCTGCTGCCGGCATACGTCGAGGTGCTGCTCGCCGAGGGCGATGTCGCCGCGGCGCGCGAGGCCGCGACGGAGCTCGCGGCGATCCCGGTCGACGCGCCGTACCTGCGCGCGGTGTCGGCGCACGCGACGGGCGCGGTGCTGCTCGCGGAGGGCGACCCCCGGGCCGCGCACGCGGCACTGCGTGACGCCGGCACGGCGTACCGCGAGATCGACGTGCCGTACGACGCCGCGCGGGCCCGCGCACTGGCCGGCCTCGCCTGCCGCGCGCTGGGCGACGACGACTCGTACGCGATGGAGGTGGATGCCGCGCGCACCGCGCTCACGCAGCTCGGCGCGGCGCCCGCGCTGGCCTGGCTCGACGCGCTGACAGGCCGTTCGGCGACGGGCGGGCTGACCGCCCGCGAGGTCGAGGTCCTGCGGCTCGTCGCGACCGGGCGTACGAACCGCGCGATCGCGACCGACCTCGTCCTCAGCGAGAAGACGGTGGCCCGCCACGTCAGCAACATCTTCACGAAGCTCGGCGTGTCGTCCCGCGCGGCCGCGACGGCGTACGCGCACCAGCACGACCTCGCCTGACTGCGCAGGAATACCCATGCCCGCGCGCGCCGCGAGATGGGTAGTTGTCCCGATGTGCCCGCCACCCCCGGATCCCTAGCGTCGCAGCCATGACCGAATACGTGGAAACGATCGTCGTCGGCGGTGGCCAGGCCGGCCTGGCGATGGGGTACCAGCTCGCCGAGCGCGGCCTGCCGTTCGCGATCCTCGACGCGAACGCGCGGACCGGCGACGCCTGGCGGACGCGATGGGACTCGCTGCGACTGTTCACGCCGCGGCAGTACAGCGCGCTGCCCGGGCTGCCGATGGCCAGGCCCGCGCATCTCTCGCCCACGAAGGACGAGATGGCCGACTACCTCGAGGCGTATGCCGCGCACTTCGCGCTGCCGGTCCGCCACGGCGTCCGGGTCGACGGCCTGACCCGGCGCGGCGACCGCTATGTCGTCACGGCCGGCGACGACCGTTACGAAGCCGATCGCGTCGTCGTCGCCTCGGGCGCGCACCAGGTGCCGCACACCCCCGACTTCGCGGCGGCGCTCGACCCACGGATCGTGCAGCTGCACGCGCTCGACTACCGCAACACCGGCCAGTTCCAGGACGGCGACGTCCTGCTGGTGGGCGCGGGCAACTCCGGCGCGGACATCGCCATGGACGTGGTCCGCGAGCGCCGGACCTGGCTCGCCGGTCGCCACCCGGGCCACGTGCCGTTCCGGATCGAGACGCCGGTGGCGCGGGTCCTCATCCACGTGGTGCGCTTCGTCGGCCACCACGTCCTCAACTGGGGCACGCCGATCGGCCGCAAGGTCCTGCCGAAGATGATCCCGGGCGGCGACCCGCTGATCCGGGTGAAGCCGAAGGACCTGGACGCCGCGGGTGTCCAGCGGGTCGGCCGGGTCACCGGCGCCGAGGACGGGCGGCCGGTGCTCGAGGACGGCACGGTGCTCGAGGTCGCCAACGTCGTGTGGTGCACGGGTTCGCACCCGGCGTTCGGCTGGATCGACCTGCCGGTATTCGGTCCGGACGGCGCGCCGCGGCACGTGCGCGGTGTCGCGGAGGGCGAGCCGGGGCTGTACTTCGTGGGCCTCGAGTGGCTGTACTCGGCGACGTCCGCGTCGATCACCGGGCTCGGCCGGGACACGGGGTACGTCGCCCGGACCATCGCGGCGCGGGCACGCGCGACGCGCCGGCTCGTCGCGGCCTCCTAGGAGGGATCGGCCGACCGTGATCTTGGCTGGGTTTCGCCGCCATGTGCCGCAAAACCCCGCCAAGATCACGACTGCCGGAACCGGCGGCGGGCCTCGGACGACTTTCGCCGGGCCCTCCTAACCGGCCGGTTCGGAGAGCGCCGAGACGAGCTGCGCTTTACGGACGCCGCCGAACTTCGCGCGGATGCTCCGGCTGTGGTTGCGCCCGGTCTCCGTGCTGATGCCGAGCTCGGTCGCGACGTCGCGCGCGGTGAGGCCGCGGCGGACGAGCTCCGCGACCTCCTGCTCGCGCGGCGTCAGGCCGACCGCGCTGACCCGATGTTGTGTCGTCGGCACGGTGCAGCCGGTCAGCGCGCGCGGCCGCGGTCATCGCCACCGGCGCCGGGTCGCGGTCGCGACCGCGCGAGTGCGGTGAGCGTCCGCCATGCCGCGCGGTCCGCGAACGCTTCGCCGTACGGAAGCACGCCACTCTCGCGACGCTGCGCCGCGACGGGTCCCCGCGGATCGCTGCACTCGCCGACCGTGGGCCCCGACCCGGACGACCCCGGTGGCTGGCCGGGGGAGGCGAAGTTCGCCGGTACTGCGGTCGAGGCCGACAGCCCCGGCGACGGCTCGCACCGGTTCCGGATCGCCGTGACGGAGGTCGTGCTGACCCGCGTCGGGACGCCCGCGGACCACCTCGTCATCGAGTCGTGGCACCCCCGGCGGGGGGTCGACCGGACCGAACGCCGCTAGGGCATAATGGCGGATACCGGGCACTGCCGGAAAGTCGTCAGGGTAGGCGCGTCACGATAGGGCTGGTTTTGCCCTTGTTTCTTGTAAAGGAAGGACGGCGATGGCGGACCTGACGAGCGTGACCGCAATACCGACCGCGGTGCCGGTCGACTTCGACTCGTTCATCCACGCCCGCTACGCCGACCTCATCAACGACTTCCGGTGGGTCACGACGACCGGCTTGGAGCCCGAGGACGTCGTGCACGACGCGCTGCTGCTCGTCGCGGCGCGGTTCGCGTCCCGTGACTTCGCGACCGAGGACCTCCTCTACGGCTACTGCCACGTCATCGGCATGAACGTCGTCCGTGCGCTGCTCGGCCCCGCCGCGCACGCCCGCATCGAGGTCACCAGCGACGATCCGGCGCGCTTTGGCCAGCAAGGCCACGGGCACGACACCGAGGCCACGGCGATCCGCAACGCCGACCTCGCGCGCACGCTCGCCGCGCTGCCGTACCACTACCGGCAGGTGCTCGTCCTCGCGGGCGACGGCTTCGACTCCGCGCTCATCGCGCGGGTGCTGCACCTGCGGTCGCCCGAGGCCGCCCGGCGGCTGCTGCACCGCGCGCGCCGGCGCGCGCAACGCAACCTGTCGCCGGCGCTACCGGCCGTCGTGATCCGCGCCGCGTGGCGCTTCCTGCACAAGGCGCAGCACAGCGCCCCGGCGGAGGCCGCCCCCGCCGCCGCTCCGGCCGTCAACGGCGCCGCGCTGGCCGCCGTCGTCGCGGTCGCGTTGGTCGCGAACCTCGGCGGCACTGCCCCCGCCCCCGAGACACCCCGCAGGG
>CBQZLL010000085.1:0-10999 GCA_967749945.1 uncultured Frankiaceae bacterium | reverse complement strand
AGTCGCGGTCCAGGATGTTCGCCCGGTGCGGCGCGGAGTTCATCAGCGCGCGGTGCAGCGCGTCGACGTCGTCGCCGACACCGACGTTCTCGCCGACCGCGCGCCAGTTCGAGACCTCGCCCCCCAGCCGGCTGTTGTGGAAGATCGTGTGCGCGGCGGCCATCCGCGCCGAGTGCCGCCTGGCGACCGCAACCAGGTCGTGCGCCACCGCGTACGGTGCCTGGCCGTGGTCGCTCCGCGCGGCGTTCGTCAGGGCGACGAAACGCGCCTCCTCGCCGGACGTCGCGAGCACAGGGGTCTGGGGCGCTGTGGCAAGGGTCAGTGCCACCACGACGCCCACGAGGAGGCGCTGGCCGCGGGCGGGATGCGCACCGCCGTTGGACACATCTCTAGCAAGGCACGGGCCAAAGCGGGGCGAATCCCCCGATCAGGTGATTCGCCCGGCCCAATCGGGGGAGGTACGCGACCAACGGGGGCTGCTCCCCCTGCCCCGAGCGGAGCAAGCGAGGAAGTGATGATCCCCAGCGGAGCGGACACCTCACCGTCCACCGTTCGAGGTGGTCCGCATGACACGGATCCGCAAGATCAAGCGACTCGCCAACGTGCTCGTCCCGATGATCGGCCTGCTCGTGGCCGGCGGGGCCAGCGCGAACTGGCGCTAGCGACAGGCGGGGGCCCGGACATCGACCGGGTCCCCGCTGGATCGCCGGACCCCGTCGCCTTCCTCCTGCTCGAAGCCGCCGTCGTCGGCGCCCTGCTCCTCGTTGTCCTCACCACCCGCGACGGCACGTCGCGCGGGACCGCCGCGCTGGTGTGGTGGGGGTTGCTCTGCGCGGTCTCGAACGTGCTGCCCGTGCCCGCGGTGCGCAACGTGTACCTCAGCATGTCGAGCCCGGTGAACGTCGCGATCGCGGCCCTCTTCGCGCCGGGTCTGGCGGCGTTCCTCGTCGCTGCCGCGTCGGTGTCGGAGTGGGAGCTACGCCGCGAGACGACGGTCACCCACGCCGTCTACAACCGCGCTCAGCTCGCCGTGTCGACCGCCGCGGCGAGCACGGTGTTCGCGGCGTTGGGCGGCCCGGCCATCCCGAGCGCGGTGCTCGCTGTCGTCGTGTACCAGTCGGTCAACTGGGGCCTCGTCGCCGCCGCCGAGGCTACGTGTCGCCAGGTGCCGTGGCGCCGCGTGGTCCGCGGGTTGCTGCCGCGGCAGCCCATCGCGGCGCTGAGTTACTTCGTGCTCGGGCTCGTGGGGCTCGCGCTCGCGGTGACGTACGAGCGGGTCGGCGCGTGGGCCGTCGCGCTGCTCATGCTGCCGCTCGTCGGCGGCCGGCAGGCGGTCGCGGCGTTCGGCGAGCTCGAACGCGCCGAACGCGCGCAGCGCTCGCTCGCCGACCGGCTCATCGACGAACGCGAGCGCGAACGCACGCGGATCGCCGCCGAGATCCATGACGTCGTTCTCCAGGACCTGGCCGCGCTGCAGCTCGCCGCGAACAACGTCCGGTCCGCCATCGCGACGGGCCGCAACGACCTGGTCGAGAGCCTCGGCGCGACCGTCGAGGACGGCGCCGACCGGGCGATCGAGTCGTTGCGCGCGTCCATTGCGAGCCTGCGCCGTTCGGCGCTGGACGAGGCGGGGCTCGCGCCGACCCTCGCCCGCTACGTCCGGTCGTTCGCCGCGCAGTCGGGCGTCGCGGTCACCGTCGAGGCCGCGGGCGCGGAGCGTCTCCCGTTGCCGGTGGCGTTGTTGCTGTACGAGTGCTGCCTCGAAGCGCTGACCAACATCGCGCGGCACGCCGACGCGTCGTACGGCCGCATCGTCGTCCGCCAGGATGGCGGCGCCGCCGAGCTGACGGTCGTCGACGACGGCGTCGGCGTGTCGGGGTCGCCCGGTGCTGGTCTTGGGCTGTTGCGTGAGAAAGTCGAGCTCGCCGGCGGTCGCCTTTCCGTGACCGGGCGTCGGAACGGGGGTACGGAGGTGACTGTTCGGGTCCCCATCGGGCCCGCCTGATGGCCGCCCCCTTGATCCGGGTGCTGCTCGTCGAAGACCACACCGTCGTCGGCCAGGCGCTGGCGACGATGCTCGCGTTCGAGGACGACATCGAGGTCGTCGCGACGGTGACGTCGGGCGCCGACGCGGTCGCGCTCGCGGGCGACGAGCGGCCCGACGTCGTTCTCATGGACGTCCGCATCATCGGTCTGAACGGCATCGAGGCGACCCGCCAGATCAGGGCGGCGGACCCCGAGGTCCAGGTCATCGCGCTGACGATGCACGACGACGAGGAGACCGTCGCGCAAGCCGTCGCGGCCGGCGCGCTCGGCTTCCTGCCCAAGAACACGTCGCGCGACGAGCTGCTGCTCGCGCTGCGGAAGGTCAGCGGCGGCGAGGCGTACCTGCACCCGGCGGTGACGGCGCCGTTCCTCCGCCGGGTCGCGCCGTTCGCGGACGAGTCGTTGGGGCGGGAACGCCTCACCGCGCGCGAGCGCGAGGTCCTCGAGCACCTCACGCAGGGCCGGACGACGCGGCAGATCGCCGACGCCCTCGTTCTCGGCGAGGAGACCGTCAAGACCCACCTCGGCCACATCTACCAGAAGCTCGGCGTCACCGACCGGGTCGAGGCCGTCGCGGTCGCCCTCCGCCGCGGTCTCGTGTCCTAGGGCGTGCATCTCGTGATCTTGGCGATGTTCTGCACGCATATGGTGCACAACCTCGCCAAGATCACGAAGTTCTGGGACGGCCGAACCGATCCGGGCCGTTCGCCAAGCGCAACTAGCGGCGCAGGTGCCCGAGGACGAGCTCGTTGCCCGTCGTGCTGTCGACGAACGCGCCCCACACCGACCCGTCCGGCGCCAGCGCGACGTCGATGAAGTCGAGGATGCCCGCGTTGCAGCGGTCCGGCCCGCACGCGCCCAACGCGAGCGGCGCGTCCGGCCGCGTGACCGGGCCGGCCAACACGACCGGCCGCTTGTCGAGCGGTCGCGCAATCAGGCCGAGGTAGCCGGTGAACGTCGTGTCGGCGTACGAGCCGGTCCACGGCGCGCCCGGCGAGTTCGTGCTGCCCATGAACGCGTACGCGACGCGACCCTTGTCGTCGATGTCGAGGGCCGGTCCCCACGCCTCGCGCAGCCCGGGCGGTGCCATCCGTAGCGGCACGCCGAACGTCTTCCCGCGGTCCTTCGAGATCGCGAGGTACGGCTTGCGGTCCTTCGCCATCCACAGGTAGTAGACGTGGCCGGCCTTGTCGGCGACGGCGGCGGCCTCGTGGTCCGACTGGCCGCTGCCCGGCGCGACGACGCCGAAGCCGCCGCTGATCGTGGTGTTCATGCCGTTCTTCGCGACCTGGACGCGGGTCCACGTCGCGCCCTCGTCGTCGCTGTAGGCGAGCCACGGCTGCCCACACCAGCCGCGCGGGACGTAGAGGCGGCCGTCGGCGCCGACGAAGATCGGGCCGGTGTCGCCGTTGCAGTGCCCGGGCACGCCCCCGTCGCCGCTGTCGGCCGCGGGTGTGTACGGGCTCGGGTCGGCGAACGCATACGTCCCCGTCGGCGTCCACGTCAGCCCGCCGTCGAGCGAGCGCGCGCACCCGGTCGCGACGCTGAAGCCGTTGTAGCCCAGCGTCTGCGAGCAGTTGTAGAGGACGTTGGGGTAGCCGACGGTGGGCAGCGTCGTCGGCGGTCCGGCGGCGATCGTCTGGTGGTCGGACTGGTTGCACGCAGCCGGCGCGTCGGTCCACGTCTCACCGCGGTCGTCGCTCCACGACAGCACCTGGCAGGTGCCGGCCAGGTCGGACTTGTAGACGCGCGACGTGGTGCGGTCGACGTAGAGGTACGGGTCGAGGGTCGCCTGATGGGTGAGTAGCTCCAGCGAGGTCCACCGGCGGCCGCCGTCGACCGACCGCGCGACCCTCGGCATCACGTCGGACCAGATCGTGCCGTCCTTGGCGATGCCGATGTTCGGCTCGCCGCCGTCCTTGAAGCCGGTGCGGACCAGTTCGAGCCGCGGCGCCGCCACCGGCGCCTTCGCGCCGCCCGGGTAGTACGCGACGCCCTTGCCTCCGGGCTCCGCGAGCGACGCTCCGGCGAGGGCCGCGGCCGCCGCCGCGACGGCCGCGACGGCGAGGGAAAGGCGCGCGCGTACCCGCATGCGGAGGGCTTCGCCGCGACGTCTGATAGACCTGCACCCCACGACTCGCGAGGACGGTGCGCCATTCCCGAACGGACCTATCCCTGGGCCGACCCCGCGCCCGCGGCGTTCGCGACGAGCGACGTGGACGGGCTCACGCTGATGCGCCGCCTGATCGCGGGCGAGCTGCCCGAGCCGCCGATCGCGGCGACGCTGGGCTTTCGCCTGGCCGAGGTGGACGCGGGGCGCGCGGTGTTCGTCGGCGAGCCCGCGTTGTGGCAGTACAACCCGATCGGCTCGGTGCACGGTGGCGTGCTCGCGACGCTGCTCGACTCGGCGACCGGGTGCGCGGTGCACACGCGGCTGCCGGTCGGCATGGCATACACGTCACTCGACCTGTCGGCCCGCTTCCTGCGCCGCGTCACCGCCGACAGCGGTCCGCTGACCTGCGTCGGCGAGGTCGTGACGATGGGCCGGCGCACCGCGCTCGCCGAGGCGCGGCTCACCGACGAGAACGGCCGGCTGCTCGCGCACGGCACCTCGAACTGCCTGGTGTTCTCGGTCCACGAGGGGAGCTGACGTGATGGAGCTGGCGCGCGAGATGTGGACGCTGTACGAGCCGGTGCACGCGGTGACGTACTTCGCGCCGGAGACGTACCAGGCGTTCGAGGCGGCGGGCCTGCGCGGCTACTGGCGCAGCTACTTCGCCGGCCGCGCGGCCCCGCTCGGCGCGGTCGGTCCGGCGCCCGTGCTCGCGGCGTTCTTCGGCTTCGCGCCGGTCATGGTCGAGCGCGCGTTCCCCGACGTGTGGACCCGCGCGACGCCCGAAGACGCGTTGCGCGCCAGGCTGTCCGGTGCGGTCGCCGCGATCGGGCGGCTGCTCGGGACGTACGACCTCGGGCTCGTCGACGAGGCCGCGACGCTGCTCGAACGCGCTGTCGACGCGGCCGACATGGGCGGCCGGGTACTCGCCGCCGCGACGGCCGCGGTGCCCCGCCCCGAGGGCCCGATCGCGCGGCTCTGGCACGCGGCGTCGGTGCTCCGCGAGCACCGCGGCGACGGGCACGTCGCAGCGCTCGTCGCGGCCGACGTGACGGGCGTCGAGTCGCTGCTCTGGCGCGCGGGGATCGACATCGCGCGGGAGAACCTCCAGCCCAACCGCGGCTGGACCGACGACGAGTGGACCGCCGCGCAGGAACGCCTCGTCGAGCGCGGGTGGCTCGACGTCGAGGGCGTCGTGACGGAGTCGGGACGGACCGCCCACGCGGCCGTCGAGGCGGCGACCGACGCGGCGGCCGCCCGGCCGTGGGCGACGTTCAGGCCGGCCGAGGTGGACCGGCTACGGGCGCTGCTGGGGCCGATCACGGCGGCGTGCTGGCCCGCGATCCCGGCCCAGACGCCGATCGGCCTGCCCGCCAGGACGTGTCTCCCAAACCCGTGACCTGCTGCGCGACGCCCAGGACGGCGCCTCGCCGCGTTGTCGTCGTCGCGGATAGCGCTGCTATCCGCTCCTCCTCCGCCTGGCGATGCACCACCCTGACCGCCGCTCGCGACGGTCAGGGTTTGAGAGACACGCCCTAGGTGAGCGCGGCCGCGCCGAACGCCACCGAGAACCGCTTGCACCAGATGACGACCGCGGCGTAGCGGCCGAGGTCGACGGTCGCGGGGAGCTGGTACGTCTGGTCGCCCTTGTTGCCCTTGAGCTTGCCGAGCGAGGCGTAGCGGGCGCTGAACGCGTTGTCGTTCCGGACGTCGGCAGCCGCTTCGGTGAGGTACAGGTGGAGGTCGGGGCCGTTCTCGGTGCTCAGCCCTTCGAGGCGCACCACCCGCGAGCCGTCGGCGAGACGGAGGACGCGGACGCTGCCCTCGGCGTGGTGTGCGCGGCTGCGGAACGTCCCGCTCGCCAGCGCGACCGGCGTCGCCGGCGGGGCGGTGCCCTGCGGGGACGCGGGCTGCGCCGCCGTCGGCAGCGGGTCGTGGACGGTCTTGTCGATGACGAGCTTCTGCGGCTGGAACCACACTGCCACGAACACCCCGACCGCGACGACCGCGAGCGTCGCGGCGGAGAGGGCGACCCGATGGCGGCGGACGAAGGCGCGCATGCCGTGGGAACGATCCCGGCCGCAGCAGTGTTCCGAAGGGTCCTCGGCGCGGGGTTGCGCTAGGGCCTGTCTCCCAAACCCGTGACCTGCTGCGCGACGCCCAGGAGAGCGCCTCGCCGCGTTCGGGTGGGTGGGGGCGTCGTCGCGGATAGCGCTTCTATCGCTCCTCCGCCGCCTGGCGATGCACCACCCTGACCGCCGCTCGCGACGGTCAGGGTTTGAGAGACAGGCCTAGTTCGAAAACCTCACCAAACGGACTCTTGCGCCCGGAGAACTACCTGCGTACCGTTGCGCGCGTTGCCTGCCCGATTTCCACGCACGTTCTCGAACGCCCGCGGAGTTGGTCGCGGGCGTTTCCCATACCCGGCACAGGGCCGGGGTCGGGATGCGGTCACGTCGGCAACAGACGGTTCGCACGTCGCGGGCCGGCACCCGTCCAGGAGGACATAGCATGGCGCAAGGCACGGTCAAGTGGTTCAACGCCGAGAAGGGCTTCGGCTTCATCGCACAGGACGGCGGCGGCGCCGACGTCTTCGTGCACTTCTCGGCGATCGCCGCGGACGGCTACCGCTCGCTCGACGAGAACCAGCGGGTTGAGTTCGAGATCACGCAGGGTCAGAAGGGCCCGCAGGCGGAGAACGTCCGCGTCGTCTGACCTCGGACAAACCACGCGTTGGCCCCGGCTCCGGCCGGGGCCTTCGTGTTCCTACGGCCGCATGGAGAACAGCTCGAGCGACCGGCCGTAGTAGCGGTCGGTCGATCCCTCGTACCTCATGCCGAGCCGCCGTGCCACGGCGAGTGACGGCTCGTTCTCGCGCACGACGACGGCGTACACGACGTCGAGGCCGAGGGTCTCGAATCCGTACGCCAGTGCCCCGCGCGCGCCCTCGGTCGCGTAGCCACGGCCCCAGTGCGCTGTGCCGAGGTGCCAGCCGACCTCCACCTCGTCCGCGTCGGGCAACGGCTTGAGCAACGTCGCGCCGACCAGCGTTCCGTCCGTCGTGGCGAGCGCCCAGAAGCCGTAACCGGTGCTCCTGATGGCGTCGTTCGCGGTCATCCAGCGGTCGATCCGCTCGCGTTGCGCGGCGAGGCTCTCGACCGGCTGCGGCACGCTGCCGAGGAACCGCACGACGTCAGGGTCGCGGTAGATCTCGTACGCCGCCTCCGTGTCGTCGGGCGTCCAGTCGCGCGCGACGAGGCGCTCGGTCTCGAAGATCACGCCTCGCCGACCTCCGCGAATGCGCCGCCCACCTCCGGAGCGCACCCCTCGACCGAGGCGGCAGCGCGGCTCGACACGACGAGGCTGACGCCGACGAGGATCAACGCGCTCGCGACGAGCGTTCGTGTCGTGAGTCGCTCGTCGAGGAACAACCCGCCGAGCAGCACCGCGACCGCCGGGTTGACGTACGCGTACGTCGTGACGAGGGACAAGCGGGCGTTGCGCAGCAGCCAGACGTACGCCGTGAACGCGGCCATCGACCCGAAGACCACGAGGTAGCCGAGCGCCACCCACGCGGTCCACCCGACCGCACCGATGTCGACGTCGGCGAGCTCACCGCGCGCGATGCCCGCGAGCAGCAGGCCCGCGCCGCCGCAGAGCATCTCCATCGCCGTCATGACGAGCGGGCGGCGCGGGACCGGCGCCGACTTGCCGTAGTACGACCCCGCCGACCAGGAGAGCGTCGCGCAGAGCAGCAGCAGGACGCCGCCGGTCGCGATGCGGTCGGCACCCGCGGGATTGGCGAGGACGACCGCGCCGGTGAAGCCGATGCCGAGCCCGACGACGGCCAACCGGTGCAGGCGTTCGCCGCCGAGCAGCAGCCCGAGGCTCGCGGTCCAGATCGGCACGAGCGCGACGACGACCGCGGCGATGCCGGAGTCGACGCTGCGTTCGGCGAGGACGACGAGGCCGTTGCCGCCGAGCAGCAACGCGAGCCCGACGATCGCGCAGGACCGCCACTGCGCGCGGCCGACCGGATCGGGCTTGCCGTCGGCGGCCGGGCGGCGGATCGCCCACGCATACATGACCGTCCCGGCGACAAGGAACCGCACGCCGCCCATGAGCAACGGCGGCAGGCCGTGCTGGCCGGTGTCCGCGCCGATCGCGTAGCGGATCGCGAGGTACGTCGACCCCCACACGACGTAGATCGTGAGCAGCGCCGTCCAGATGCGGGCGCGGCTCGGCATGCCCTCACACTACGTGGGCCCTGTGACAGTTCTCGCGGGCTTTTCTACAGCCCGCAGGGCGTCCCGCACGGGTCGCCGGGCGGTATGGCCGTCGGGTAGACCCAGGTGTCGCCGAGCCCGGGCGCGCCACCGAAGACCACGACCTGGTGCGCCGCCACGTCGTACGCGATCGACGCCCCCACGCGCGCGTTCGGCGTGCCGGTGCCGCGGAAGACCCAGCAGTTCCGGTCGGTGTCGCTCGGCGTGCACGTCGCCTCGTCCCACGACCACGTGTCGTCCCAGTCCCGCGGGGCGGTCGGCCGGGTGATGTGCGGGCACGTCGGGTTGTTGGGGCAGTCCTGCGCGGGGTTCACCGTCGGGTCGTACCACCGGTCCGCGGTGTCGGTGGGACAGGCCTGCTGGCGGACCGACATGTACATGCCCGAACCGCCGGTCCGCAGCACCTGCCAGCGCCCGTCGAGCCATGCGGGCGTGCTGGCCCCGAACGCCATGAACGCCGAGAGCGAGTTGCACCACTGGTCCTGCTTGCCCGCGCGCAGCACCTGGGTCCAGCCTTCGCCGTCGAAGCTGTAGACACCACCCTGGTAGCCGTTGTACGCGTTGACCGGCTCGTAGTAGTAGCCGCCCCAGTAGTGCAGCGATCGCGTCGCGGGATCGAACGCGAGCTCCATGCCGTACGCCGGCGTCGGCCCCGCGCACGGCGTCGTACAGCCGACCTGCGCCCACGTCGGCGTGCCGCCCGCCCAGACGAGCTGCCACGAGTCGATCGAGTACGCGTCTGACGTCCCGCACACCGGCGAGTTGATGGTGACGAGCGGTATCGGGCAGTGGGCGCCGTAGGTGGTCTCGACCGACGCGTACTCGGCGCAGCCGAACGTCGTCGGGATGGTGGGCTGCACGTGCGTGCCCAACATGCCGAGGCTGTGGCAGCCACCGGCGACGGTCGGGTGCCCGGCACCGTCGTACGACATCCCCGCCTGGAACCGGGCCGGCGGTGACAGCGTCGGCGCGAGCTTCACCCAGCTCCACGTCGACCCGGAGTGCGCGAGCTGCCAGGTGTCGTGGAAGCAGTAGTACGCATGGTCGAGGCCGGTCAGGTCGTCGTGCACCGACTCGGTGCCCTGGATGCCGTAGTGCTCCTCGGTCTCGATGCACGCGTCGGCGTCCGCCGCGTCGGGCGCCGACCCCGTGCCGGTCTGGTAGAGGCCGCCGAACAGCGTCAGGCGCTGTGCCGTGTAGTCGTAGGTCAACGACGCGCCGTAGCGGGCGTGGGGGGCAGGTCCGGTCGGCGTGACCGAGGTCCATGCGGTGCCGTTCCAGGCCCAGACGTCGGACAGCGTGTCGCTCGGGGCGCACCAGGTGAAGTCGTCGAGCGTCACCGCGCTCCGTTCGTCCGCGAGCGGGGTCTCGGGGTCGTCCTTGGTGCGGACCGTCGCGGTCGTCGTCGTGTAGCCCGCGCAGCCGCCGACGAGGACGACGCGCTCGGCCACCGGGTCGTACGCCATCGCCGCCGCGAACCGGCCCGGCGGGCCGGTGGTCGCTGCCTGCTGCCACGGCGTCGCGGCGCCTGCGTCGGGGCCGGGGACGAGGGTCGCGGCGAGCAGCAGGGCCGCCAGCGGCAGAACCGGACGTTGCTTGACGATCGTCCCCATAAGTGCTGAAACTACGCGAATGCGTACCCTGCTGGCCAGAGGTCTGGTGTTCGGCGTCGTCCTGCTCGGCGCGGTGCCCGCGCACGCGGAGCAGCACGTCAAGTACTGCGACCGGGTCAAGCCCGCGGACCCGTACAACGAGGGCTGCAACGCCTGCGATGCCAACCCCAACTGCGGGACAGGGCGCGGCGCCGTACCCGGCTACATCTGCTGGCGCAACGAGGCCAACTCGTTCAGCAACGCGGGCAACGGCCGGCTCTGCGTGCCGGGTGAAGGCAACACCGTGTACATCTACACGCGCGGCCCGTGCAACCTCTCGCTGGTCGAGGTGTACGCCGACACGGACTCCGGCGAGAACGCCGACGGCACCGACGTCTTCGCCCCGAACCTGCCGCCACACTGCGGGCCCCTGTAGCAGCGATGAGTTCTCGCTGCCGCCGTCGTCTTTAGTAGGGAGCGACCGACCGACTCCCGAGAGGACGAAGCGATGCAGAAGATCACCCCCTGCCTGTGGTTCGACACGCAGGCCGAAGACGCAGCGGCGTTCTACACCTCCATCTTCAAGAACTCCCGGATCGTCGACGTCTCCCACTACGGCGAGGCGGGGCCGCGACCTGCCGACCTGGTGCTCGCGGTGCGCTTCGAGCTCGACGGGCAGGAGTTCGTCGCCCTCAACGGCGGACCGGAGTTCACCTTCGACGAGGCGATCTCGTTCCAGGTGAGCTGCGCGAACCAGGCCGAGGTCGACTGGTACTGGGACGGCTTGCTCGAGGGCGGCACCGAGAGCCAGTGCGGCTGGCTCAAGGACAAGTTCGGCTTGTCCTGGCAGATCGTCCCGACGCGACTGCCCGAGTTGCTTGCCGACCCGGACCCGCAGCGGGCCAACCGCGCGATGCGGGCGATGCTCGGCATGCGGAAGCTCGACGTCGCCGCGCTGGAGC
>CBQZLL010000084.1:0-11165 GCA_967749945.1 uncultured Frankiaceae bacterium | reverse complement strand
GGATGCGGACGAGCCGATCGGTACGGAGCTGCAGCGCGTCCTTGCCGAGACGCAGGTCGGGCGACCGCTGCTCGACGCGCTCGACGCGATGGCGCAACGCCTCGACTGCCCCGACTTCACCTGGACCGTCGAAGGCGTCCGCATCCAGCTCCAGGTCGGCGGGCGGCTCGCCGAGATGCTGCGGACCTTGTCGGGGTTCATGCGCGCCCGCGAGGACGTCCGGCGCGAGCTGCGTGCGCTCGTCGCCGAGGGCAAGCTCTCGGCCTATGTGCTCGGCGCGCTGCCGTTCCTCATGTTCGTGTTCATGCGCTTCGCGGCGCCGTCGTACATCTCGACGCTCTGGACCACGGACACCGGACGCCTGCTCCTCGCCGTCGCGCTGGTGCTCATGGCCGGTGCCGCCGGGGTCATGGCCCGCATCGTGCGGTTGGAGTTCTGATGCTCGCGCTGGTGGCACTCCTCTTCGGCGGCGGCATCTTCCTGCTCTCTGTCGGCGTCATGCAGACCGTGGGCGCGCGTGGCCACGGGCAGTCGATGCTGTTCCTCCGGCAGGCGGCGGACGACGAGGTCGACGAGTTCCGCGCCCGGCTGCGGGCGCCGTTGTCCGAACGCCTCGCCACCGGCGTCGGCGCGAAGCTCGCCGACGCGATGCGCCGTCTCACGCCGTCGGCTATCCGGTCGGAGCTCGACCGCCGCATCCTGCTCGCCGGTCTCGAAGGCCGGCTCGACCCGACGCTCGTCTATCTCGGCAAGGCCGCCGGGGCGACGTTGTTCGGGCTCGGCTTCGCGGTCGCGCCGTCAGTCGTCGGCGCGCCACCGATCTGGGCACTGCCCGGGCTCGCGGTGGGACTGCTCTTCGGCTTCGTAGCACCGGACCTCATGCTGTCGATCCGCGCGGACGGGCGGCAGGCGGAGATTCGCCGCGCGCTGCCCGAGGCGCTCGACCTGATGGCGATCTCGGTGCAGGCGGGCGTCGGCCTCGAACAGGCCGTCTCCGTCGTCACCGACCGGCTGCCCGGGCCGTTGGGCGAGGAGTTCTCCCGGTTCCTGCACGAGGTACAACTGGGGTTCTCGCGCCGCGAGGCGCTGGTGTCGTTGCGCGAGCGGACGTCGTGTCCTGAGCTGGGGACGTTCATCCTGGCGCTGCTCCAGGCGGACTCGCTGGGCATCGCAGTGGGCGAGGTGCTGAAGACTCAGGCCTCCGAGATCCGGGCCAAGCGCCGCCAGCTCGCCCGCGAACGGGCAGCCAAAGCCCCCGTCCGCCTGCTGTTCCCCTTGATCTTCGGCATCCTGCCGAGCCTCTTCGTCGTGATCCTCGGCCCGGCGGCGATCCAGATCGCCAACGCCTTCGGGGGGCGCTGACCCGGGCTGGTCCGTTGCTACTGGTGAGTAGCGGATACGGCTACGCGGGAACTGGTGAACCGCGGCGCCGCTACTCACCAGTAGCAACGGCGTTGGCGCGGGCCGCCAGCGGTCGGCATAGACCGGGTCACCGCGACGTTGATGGCATACTGAGTCGCCCTGGACCGGTTCCCGTCGTACGTCGACGACCCGGCGCCACCCGAGAGGAACCCGTTGTGAAGACCGGAATCCACCCGAACTATGTCGTCGCCACTGTGCACTGCTCCTGTGGTGAGACCTTCCAGACGCGCAGCACCATCAGCGACATCCACGCGGACGTCTGCTCGAAGTGCCACCCGTTCTACACGGGCAAGCAGAAGATCATGGACGTCGGCGGTCGCGTCGAGAAGTTCGAGAAGCGGTTCGGCAAGCGCGCCCCCAAGGGCGGCGACGCGCAGGGTTAGCGACCGGCGAGCGCCACACCCGACCGAGCGCCCGCCGACCCTGAGAGACACCGATGTTCGACAAGCTGGACGACGTCCTCGCCGAGCACGCGGACGTCGAGAAGCAGCTCTCCGATCCCGCGGTCCACGACGACCAGAAGCGTGCCCGCGACCTGGGCAGGCGGTACGCCGAGCTGACCCCTGTGGTCGAGGCGTACCGCGCGTACCGCGCCGTCGACGACGATCTCGCCACCGCGAAGGAGCTGGCCGAGGAGGACGCGTCGTTCCGCGACGAGGTGCCGGTCCTCGAAGCGCGCCGGGACGAGTTGATGGAACGCCTCCGCGAGGCGCTCATCCCGAAGGACCCGAACGACGCCAAGGACGTGATCCTCGAGATCAAGGCGGGGGAGGGCGGCGAGGAGTCGGCGCTGTTCGCGGGCGACCTGCTGCGGATGTACCTCCGGTTCGCCGAACGGCAGGGCTGGAAGACGGAGATCCTCGACGCGACCGAGAGCGACCTCGGCGGCTACAAGGACGTCAGCGTCGCGGTGAAGGCGAAGGTCGGCGGTGTCTGGAGCCGGCTCAAGTACGAGGGTGGCGTGCACCGCGTCCAGCGGGTCCCGGCCACCGAGAGCCAGGGCCGCATCCACACGAGCGCGGCGGGCGTGCTCGTCATGCCCGAGGCCGAGGAGGTCGACGTCACCATCGACCCGAACGACCTCCGCATCGACGTCTACCGCTCGTCCGGCCCGGGCGGGCAGAGCGTCAACACCACCGACTCCGCCGTCCGCATCACGCACGTCCCCACGGGCACCGTCGTCTCGATGCAGAACGAGAAGAGCCAGCTGCAGAACAAGGAGGCCGGTCTGCGGGTTCTCAGAGCGAGGCTGCTCGCGCAGGCCATCGAGGCGCAGCAAGCCGAGGCGTCCGCGCAGCGCGGCGCGCAGGTCCGTACGGTCGACCGCAGCGAACGCGTCCGCACCTACAACTTCCCGGAGAACCGCCTCTCCGACCATCGCTCCGGGTTCAAGAGCTACAACCTCGACCAGATCCTCGACGGCGACCTCGACGCGGTCATCCAGTCGCTCGTCGACGGCGACAACGCCGCGCGGTTGGCCGGCGCCGAGCAGTGACGACCGGGATCGGCGTCCCCGTTCCGTTGCGCCCGGCCGTCGCCGAGGCGACCGAACGCCTCGCCGCCGCCGGTGTCGACTCACCGCGCTGGGATGCCGAGCAGCTCGCCGCGCACGTCCTCGGCGTCGCGCGGACGACGCTTCCGGCGGTCCCCAACTTCGACGCTGCGCAGTTTGACGCGTTCCTCGCGCTCGTCGCGCGCCGGGCGAGCCGCGAACCGTTGCAGCACATCGTCGGCACCGTCGGCTTCCGCTACATCGAGCTCGCCGTCGGGCCCGGCGTGTTCGTCCCGCGACCCGAGACGGAGGCCGTCGCGGGCTGGGTCGTCGACGCGGCGCGACGCATCCCGCACCCGCGGGTCGTCGACCTCTGCACCGGCTCCGGCGCCATCGCGCTCGCGGTCGCGCACGAAGTCCCCTCCGCCGAGGTGCACGCGGTCGAGCTGGACGAGACGGCGTTCGAGTGGGCGCAGCGCAACGCCGACGCGCGGGTCCGCGCGGGCGACACACCGACGACGCTGCACCACGAGGACGTGACCGACGCGGTGCCCGAGCTCGACGGCACGGTCGACGTCGTGGTGAGCAATCCGCCGTACGTCACGGCGACCGAGATCGACGCGACGGACCCCGAGGTCCGCGACTTCGACCCCCGCCGCGCGCTCGTCGCGGGCGCCGACGGTCTCGACGTCATCGCCGAGGTCGTACGTACCGCAGCGCGGTTGCTCAAGCCCGGCGGTGTCGTCGTCGTCGAGCACGGTGACGGGCAGGGCACGTCGGTGCCGGCGTTGTTCGAGAACGCGGGTGGCTGGACGGACGTCGCGGACCACGACGACCTCTCCGGCCGGCCGCGGTTCACCGTTGCCGCGAAGATAGTGCCGTGACCGTCCTCCATGACTGCACGGGCACCGATCGGGCCGACGCGATCGCCGACGCCACGGCCGCGATCCGCCGCGGCGACCTCGTCGTGCTGCCGACCGACACGGTGTACGGGGTCGGCGCCGACGCGTTCTCGCCCAACGCCGTCCGCCGGCTGCTCGACGCGAAGGGCCGCGGGCGCGACGTCCCCGTGCCGGTCCTCGTCGGTGCCTGGCGGACGGTGAACGGTCTCGTCGAGTCGCTGCCGGACGCCGCCAAGGACCTCATCGCGGCGTTCTGGCCGGGTGCGGTGACGCTCGTGCTGCGGCAGGGCGAGGGCCTGTCGTGGGACCTCGGCGACACGAAGGGCACCGTCGCGGTCCGGATGCCGTTGCACCCGGTCGCGCTCGAGCTGCTCGCCGAGACAGGCCCGCTCGCCGCGTCGAGCGCGAACGCCCACGGCGGCCCCGCGCCCGTCACGGTCGACGAGGCGCGCGCGCAGCTCGGCGACGCCGTCGCCGTCTACCTCGACGGTGGGCCCGCGGCCGAGCGACCGCTCGGGTCGACCATCGTCGACCTCACCGGCGCGAAGCCGCGGCTGCTCCGCGCGGGCGCGGTCTCGCGCGACGCGATCGTGGCTGCGATCGGCGAGGTCGAATGACGGTGTTCGACCTCTTGTTCGTCTGCACCGGCAACATCTGCCGCTCGCCGACGGCGGAGCTGATCGCCGCGGACCGCCTGCCGCCCGAGCACTTCCGGGTGCACAGCGCGGGGACGTACGGCCTGCGCGACTACCCGATCGAGCCGTCGGCGGCGCGGCTGCTCGACCCGCTGGGGATCGACCACTCGGCGTTCCGCGCGCAGCGGCTCACCGACGAGCTCGTGCGCGGCGCCGACCTCGTGCTCGCGATGGCGCGCGACCACCGGACCACCGTCGTCGCCGCGGTGCCGAAGGCGCTGCCGAGGACGTTCACGGTGCGGGAGTTCGCCCGCCTCGTGGCGGCCGTCGACGCCGGCGCGTTGCCCGACGGCGACCTGGCCGACCGGGCTCGCGCGCTGGTCGGGTTGGCGGCCGGGCAGCGCGGCCGGTCGTGGGCTCCGCCGGAGGACGACGATGTCGCCGACCCGTTCCGGCGGGGGCCCGAGGCGTACGAACGCGCGTTCCACGAGATCACCGCCGCGCTCGACCCGACGCTGCTCCTGATGGCCCCTCCGCGCGGCTAAAGTGGGCCGCATGGCAGACACCTTCTGGGGACCGGACTTCGGCGCGCTCGAACGCACCGACCCCGAGATCGCCGCCGTCGTCCTGAACGAGCTCGACCGGCTGCGGTCCGGCCTCCAGCTCATCGCGAGCGAGAACTTCACGTCGCCCGCGGTGCTCGCCGCGCTCGGCTCGACGTTGTCGAACAAGTACGCCGAGGGCTATCCGGGCCGCCGCTACTACGGCGGCTGCGTCGAGGTCGACAAGGCCGAGACCATCGGCATCGAACGCGCCAAGGCGCTGTTCGGCGCCGACCACGCGAACATGCAGCCGCACAGCGGCGCGAGCGCCAACCAGGCGGTGTACGGCGCGTTCCTCAATCCCGGCGACACGTACCTCGCGATGTCACTGCCGCACGGCGGGCACCTGACCCACGGCGCCAAGGTGTCGTTCTCGGGCAAGTGGTTCGTCCCGATCCATTACGGCGTGAGCCAGCAGACCGAGGACATCGACTACGACCAGGTACGCGACCTCGCGCGGACGCACAAGCCGAAGATGATCATCTGCGGTGGCTCGGCGATCCCGCGGCTGATCGACTTCGCGGCGTTCCGGACCATCGCCGACGAGGTCGGCGCGATCCTCATGGTCGACGCGGCGCACTTCATCGGTCTCGTCGCGGGCAAGGCGATCCCGAGCCCGGTGCCGTACGCCGACGTCGTGACGTTCACGACGCACAAGGTCCTGCGCGGGCCGCGCGGCGGCATGCTCGTCTGCAAGGAGGAGCACGCCGCAAAGCTCGACAAGGCGGTGTTTCCGATGATGCAGGGCGGTCCGCTGATGCACGCGGTCGCCGCGAAGGCGGTGGCGCTCAAGGAGGCGTCGACGCCGGAGTACCAGGCGTACGCGCGGCAGGTCATCGTGAACTCCCAGGCGCTCACCGAGGGACTCGTCGCCGAGGGCATGCGCGCGGTGTCGGGTGGCACCGACACGCACCTCGCGTTGCTCGACCTGCAGGGGCTCGGCGTCACCGGCGCCGAGGCCGAGGCGCGCTGCGACGCCGCGGGCATCGTGCTCAACAAGAACGCCATCCCGTACGACCCGCAGCCGCCGTCGATCGCGTCGGGCATCCGCGTCGGCTCGCCGTCGGTGACGACGCAGGGCATGGCCGAGGGCGAGATGAAGGAGATCGCGTCGCTCATCGCGCGCGCGGTACGCGAGGGGGACTCGCCCGACGTCACGCGGGAGATCGCCTCGAGCGTCGCGGCGCTCGTCAAGGCGCATCCGGCGTACCCGCACCCGTAGGCCGACGGCCCCATGCGCGAGTACGCGCTCGTCTTCTTCGTCGCGGCAGCCGTGACGTACCTCCTCACGCCCGTCGCGCGGCGGTTCGCCATGGCGACGTCGACGCTGGCGCGGCCGCGGGACAGGGACGTGCACGCGATCCCGACGCCGTACCTCGGCGGACTGGCGATGTTCGGCGGCGTCGTCGCCGCGATGTACGTCGCCCGCGCGCTGCCCGCGTTGCAGATCATCCGCGGCACCCCCGAGCCGAAGGCTGTCCTCGTCGCCGGCGGGCTCGTCTGCCTCGTCGGGATCGCCGACGACCGGTGGCAGCTCGACGCGTTCACCAAGCTCGCGGGTCAGGCCCTCGCGGCCGGCATGCTCGTGCTGCTCGGCGTGCAGCTCCAGTTCATCACCCTGCCGGGAACCGGCGCGCAGAACTTCACCCTCGACCCCAACCTCTCCGTGGTCGCGACCGTCCTGCTGACCCTCGTGATGGTGAACTCCATCAACTTCATCGACGGTCTCGACGGTCTCGCCGCGGGTGTCGTGGGGATCGCGGCGGTGGCGTTCTTCGGGTTCTGCTACCAGCTCTCCGTCGTGCAGCGGAACACCCGCGTCACGCCCGCGACGCTGCTTGCCGCAATCGTCGCGGGCGTGTGTGTCGGGTTTCTGCCGCACAACTTCAGCCCCGCGCGCATCTTCATGGGCGACTCGGGCTCGATGCTGCTCGGGCTGCTGCTCGCGGCCGCGGTGACGAGCGGTACGACGTCGTACGACCCTACGGCGATCGGCACCGGGCGGAGCGCGACGTTCTTCTTCCCCGTGCTGCTGCCGCTGACGGTGCTCGCGGTGCCGTTCGTCGACCTGCTGCTCGCGGTGTTCCGGCGGACGCGGACGGGACGCAGTCTGTTCGCGCCCGACAAGGAACACCTGCACCACCGGCTGCTCGAGATCGGGCACACCCACCGCCGCGCGGTGCTCACCATCTGGTACTGGTCGGCGGTGCTCGCGTTCGGCGGGGTGGCGGCGTCGTTCGTCCGCGCGCCGGTCGTGCTCGGCGGCGCGGGGGCGATGATCCTGGTGGGAGTGGCGCTGGCGCTGATCCCGTCCCGAAGGCTGCCGCCGGCCGAGCCGGCGGCGCCGGAGGAGGCCGCGAGCGACGGCGAGGTCATCGACCTCGCCGAGCGCCGCGCCCAGAACTCGTGATCTTGGCGATGTTCTGCACGCATCCGGTGCACACCACCGCAAACACCCCGAAACCCGGGGCGGGAGCGGGGGCGGGAGCGGGAGCGGGGCGCGCGGAGCGCCCCGCCCGCGCCCTTCCCCACCCGCCACCCTCGTGAAAATTTTCACAAGTTTCGGCCGCGAGGCCGTCATATAGCCTCTGACCTGCGGTTTTGTCGCTGACCGCGTTTTGACCCTGTGCTCGCCGCGCTGCTAACCTCTGCCGGTCATGGCTGGGGCATCCGGGAATCAGTGGCAGGACGTCGCGTCGGCGTGGACCGCCGTCGGCGAGTTCACCGCCGCTGTCGCGGTGTACGGCGTCGGCGGCTGGTACGCCGACCGCTGGCTGCACACCGGCCACGTCCTCTTCCTCGCCGGCCTGCTGCTCGGGATGGTGCTCGGCGTCTACGTCCTCATCAAGCGCGGCGACCAAGCCGCGGACGCCGCCAAGGCCAGGCAGCGAGACCGTGCGCCGCACTAAGAGGTGGTTGCCGGACCCCAGCCCTGCTGCGCCGTGCCCAGACGGCGCCCGGCGGCGTTCTCGGTCGCCTGCGGGCGATAGGCAGCCCGCAGGCTCCCTGCGGCCTCGCCGGACCGCCGCCTGGACACGGCTCGCGACGGGCCGGAGTCCGGCAACCACCTCCAACCCGGAGCTGCTCCTCGACGCCCAGCTCTCGCGCGCTGCCGCATGGGTTCCCGCGACGCTGGCCGCGCCGGGGATCGCGCTCGGCGCACTGACCTACGGCGTCGCCGGCGCGCTCGGCGCGCTCTGGGGCCTCGCCGCGGTCGGCATCACGGCGTACGGCGCCGCGACGATCTCGGCCCGCGGCGGCCGCACGAGCAGGGGCATCGGAGTCGTCCGCGTCACCGCTGCGGTCCCGGTGCGCCTGCTGCTCATCGCCGTCGCGCTCGCCGTCGGCGTCGGCCCGCTAGGCTTCCCGTCGCGCGTCGTCGCGCTCGCGGTCTGCCTGGGGGAGATCGGCGTACTCACCGCACAGAGCTGGCTCGTGTTGCACGGGCGCACCTTCGTTGGCCCGCTGACTGGGAAGGCGTGACTGAATGACGGTCCTGGCCGAGGGCGTGCCGGAGCTCGGTGAGCTGTTCAACTGGCAGGGCGGGCTGTTCGGCATCCCGTTCCTCAGCTGGACGATCTTCTCGATGCTGGTGGCGTTCCTGCTGGTGTCGGCGTTCATGCTGACGGTGTTCAACAAGCAGCAGGTCGTGCCGGGCAAGTACCAGCTGCTCGGCGAGAGCGTCGTCGGCTTCGTCCGGTCGAACATCGCCGACGAGGTCATCGGTCACGAGGGCGCCAAGTACGTCTCGTACCTGACGACGCTGTTTCTCTTGATCTTCTCGTTCAACTTCATGGAGATCCTGCCGGGCGTGTCGTTCCCGGCGACCTCGAAGATCGCGGTCCCGCTCTTCTTCGCGATCGTGTCGTACGTCGTGTTCAACTTCGAGGGACTGCGCGCCGTCGGTCCCGGCACCTACTTCAAGGGCATCTTGTTCCCGCCCGGCGTGCCGATCTTCATGTACGTCCTGCTCACCCCGATCGAGCTGCTGTCGATCCTCGTCATCCGCCCGATCACCCTCACCCTGCGACTCACGTTCAACATTGTCGCCGGCCACCTCATCCTGAGCCTGCTCGCGGTGCTGGCCAGTGCGCTGTGGGTGGCGTCGCCGAAGGTCCTCGCCCTGCCGTTCGTCGTCGGGTTCGGCGCGGCGCTGACCGGCTTCGAGCTGTTCGTCGCGTTCCTGCAGGCGTTCATCTTCACCATCCTCACGGCGCTCTACATCGGCGGGGCGATCCACCCCGAGCACTGAAATATCTGTCGAACGAGAGAGAGAACACGGACATGGACATCGCGACCCTCGCGGCCGAGGTCAACAACAACCAGGTGATCGGTCGTGGCCTCGTCTACGGTCTCGCGGCCATCGGCCCGGGCATCGGCATCGGCTACCTCGTCGGCCAGACGATCGCCGCGATCGGGCGCCAGCCCGAGGCCGCCGGCCCGCTCCGGACCCTGATGTTCGTCGGCATCGGTCTCGTCGAGGCGCTGGCCATCTTCGGCCTCGCCCTCGCCTTCATCATCAAGTAAGCGAGGGACTCCCCGTGCAGCACCTCCTGCTCCTGGCTCAGGAGGAAGACAAGTTCTCACCGGTCAAGCCGGTGATCAGCGAGCTCGTCTGGGCCGCCGTCTTCTTCTTCGTGCTCTACGTCATCATCGCCAAGCTGGCGTTGCCCAAGCTCAACGCCACGCTCGCCGCGCGCGAACAGGCGCTGGCCGGCAAGCTCGCGGCGGCCGAGGACGCGAAGGCCGAGGCGGCCACCGTGCTCGCCGAGTACCGCGCGAAGCTCGCCGACGCGCAGGCCGAGGTCAACCGCATCATCGAGGAGGGCCGGCGTACGGGTGAGGGCGTCGTCGCCGAGGCGCGCAGCCGCGCCGAGGCCGAGGCGCAGGTATTGCTGACCCGCGCGCAGAGCGACATCCAGGCCGAGCGTGACCGCGCCATCGGCGCGCTCCGCGCCGAGCTGGCGAGCCTCTCGATCGAGCTCGCGAGCAAGGTCGTCGGCCGGTCGCTCGACGGTGACGCGCAGCGCCAGCTCGTCGACAGCTACATCGACCAGCTCACCAGCAGGAACTAGGCGATGGCCGAGACGCAGGTCGACGGGTACGCCGCCGCGCTGTTCGAGATCGCCCGCGCCGAGGGCGTGCTCGAACGCGTCGGCGACGAGCTGTTCCGGTTCAGCCGGACGGTCGAGGCGTCGCCCGACCTCAGGTCCGCGCTGACCGACCCGGGCACCGGCGACGAGGCGAAGACCGCGTTGCTCAAAGAGCTGCTCGGGGCGAAGGCGCACCCGGTCACGTCGCGGCTGCTGGAGCTCGTCGTCGCGGGCGGTCACGTCCGCGAGCTGTCGGCCATCGCCGACGCGTTCGTCGCGCGAGCGTCGGCGGCGGGCCAGGCATCGGTCGCCGAGGTCCGCGTCGCCGCGCCGATCACCGAGGAGCAGCGCACCCGCCTCGCCGAGGCGCTCAGCCAGGCCAAGGGCCGGCCGGTCGACGTGAAGGTCATCGTCGACCCGACCGTGCTCGGCGGCGTGGTCACGACGATCGGCGACGAGGTCATCGACGGATCCATCCGCCGCCGGCTCGAACAACTCCGCGCATCGCTCGCGGGCTAGGACGAAGGACACCATGACTGAGCTGAGCATCCGCCCGGAGGAGATCTCCGCCGCGCTGCGGAAGGTCGTCGACGAGTTCACGACGACCCTGACCCGCGAGGAGGTCGGCCACGTCCTCGAGGCCGGCGACGGCATCGCGCGCATCTCCGGGCTGCCCAAGGCGATGGCGAACGAGATCCTCGAGATCAACACGTCAGAGGGGCCGATCCAGGCGCTCGCGCTGAACCTCGAAGAGCGCGAGATCGGCGCCGTCGTCCTCGGCGAGGCGTCGATCATCGAGGAGGGCGCGACCGTCACCGCGACCGGCCGCATCCTCTCCATCGCCGTCGGCGACGGCATGCTCGGCCGGGTCATCGACCCGCTCGGCAACCCGATCGACGGCAAGGGCCCGATCACCGCCACCGAGACCCGCCGCCTCGAGGTCCAGGCCGCGTCGGTCGTCGAACGCCAGCCGGTCAAGGAGCCGATGCTCACCGGCGTCAAGGCGATCGACGCGATCA
>CBQZLL010000083.1:0-11170 GCA_967749945.1 uncultured Frankiaceae bacterium | reverse complement strand
GCGCGTTCTCCTTGCCCTGGCCGAGCTGGTCGCCCTCGTACGTGTACCAGGCGCCCGACTTCTTGATGAACCCCTGGTCGACGCCGACGTCGATGATCGAGCCCTCGCGGCTGATGCCCTGGCCGTACACGATGTCGAACTCGGCCACCTTGAACGGTGGCGACATCTTGTTCTTGACGACCTTGACCTTGGTGCGGTTGCCGACGATCTCGGTGCCGTCCTTGAGCGACTCGATGCGGCGTACGTCGAGGCGGATCGACGCGTAGAACTTCAGCGCCTTGCCACCCGACGTCACCTCGGGCGAGCCGTAGACGACGCCGACCTTCTCGCGGAGCTGGTTGATGAAGACGCAGGTCGTGCCGGAGTGCGAGAGCGCGCCGGTGATCTTCCGCAGCGCCTGCGACATGAGCCGGGCCTGCAGCCCGACGTGCGAGTCGCCCATCTCGCCCTCGATCTCGGCGCGCGGCACGAGCGCGGCAACCGAGTCGATGACAATCAGGTCGAGCGCACCCGACCGCACCAGCATGTCGGCGATCTCCAAGGCCTGCTCGCCCGAGTCGGGCTGGGAGACCAGGAGCGCGTCGGTGTCGACACCGAGCGCCTTGGCGTAGTCGGGGTCGAGCGCGTGCTCCGCGTCGACGAACGCCGCAATGCCGCCCGTCGCCTGGGCCTGCGCGATGGCGTGCAGCGCGACCGTGGTCTTGCCGGAGCTCTCCGGGCCGTAGATCTCGACGACCCGCCCGCGCGGCAGCCCGCCGATGCCGAGCGCGAGGTCGAGCGCGATCGACCCGGTGGGGATCACCTGGACCGGAGGGCGGCTCTCGTCCCCGAGCCGCATGACAGAGCCCTTGCCGAACGCTTTCTCGATCTGTGCGAGCGCCGCGTCGAGCGCCTTGTCGCGATCCATCCCTGCCAACGTCGTCACCCCTGTCGGGTCGTAGCCGCGCGGTCGTCAGGCACGCTAGGCCGCACCACTGACAGAAAGGGAGACCCTTTCGCCAATCTGTGGACAGCGGCCGCGTCGACCGTTCACGAGGACCGTACCGAACAACTGTTCGAACAGCGCGCGACACGCCGGGAGTCAGTGGCGGTCGCGGACCGGCATCTCGACGGCCTCGCACACGGCGTTCCAGACCTCGGCGGGCTCGACCCCAGCCTCCAGCGCGCCGTGCACCGTCCGGCCGCCGAGCGCGGCGATGATGAGGTCGCGCGCGAGCGAGTCGGCGTACGCGGCACCGAACCGCGCGTTCATCCGCTGCCAGAAGACGGTTCGCCGCACCAGACCAAGCCTAGACACAGCAGAACGCCCCCGGGGGAAGCCGGGGGCGTTCTGTGGACTGCGGGTCGCGTTACGCGGCGCGCGGGATCCGGCGCTCGATCTCGGCGGCCTCGTCGACCGTCTTGCGGGCGACGCCGCCGACGAAGGCCTTGAGCTCGCGGGTCAGGTCCGCTACGGCGACGAGGACGATGCCGGTGGCGACGTAGTGCATCCACTGCTCACGCAGCGGCTGGCCGAACGCGGTGAAGATCGAGTAGTCGAGGCCCCAGACGACGAGCATCGCGATGCCGGCGCCGATGGTCCGGGTCAGGGCCTTGGGGGTCTTGAGCGGAACGAGCTCGTCGACGACCTCCATCGCCACGCCGAGGCCGAGCCCGAGGCCGAGAAGGATGACGAAGGCGTACACGGTGCCTCCCAGAGGCGGGTGTCGGCGGCACTTCCGCCGTACGCCTAGTTCGACACGTGCGGTCAGGGCGCGGTTACAGAGGACTTACCCGGACAAGCGGGGCGCGCGGGCCGCTCACCCCCGCAATGCCAGCGGAGCGGTCCCGCGCGCCTCGCGACACCGGTCCGTGCGCGGCGCGGCACCCGGTCCGGCGGGCGGTGCCCCCGCAGGCCCGCCGGGCCGAACTCTCTCGCGTCGCCCCGTGGCTGTCTGTCGGGTATCCGACAGTTTGGGTTGTCCACAGATCTTGATGCCCCCCTTCCGTCCCTGTCGCACTCCCGGTCCAGAATCCAGCCCATGGGTGCACTCGACCGCTTCTCCCCCGCCACGCGCGCGTGGTTCGAGGGGGCGTTCGCCGCGCCCACCGCCGCACAGGAGGGCGCGTGGGACGCCGTCCAGCGCGGCGCGAACGCTCTCGTCGTCGCGCCGACCGGTAGTGGCAAGACGCTCGCGGCGTTCCTCTGGTCGCTCGACCGGATCGCGGCGGCGCCCCCGCCGGAGAAGGCACGGCGGTGCCGGGTCCTCTACGTCTCGCCCCTCAAGGCGCTCGCGGTCGACGTCGAACGCAACCTCCGGGCCCCGCTCACCGGCATCCGCGGTGCGGCCCAACGCCTCGGTACGCCGCCGCCCGACGTCGCGGTCGCCGTCCGGTCCGGCGACACCCCGGCCGACGAGCGGCGTCGCTTCGGGACGACCCCGCCGGACATCCTCATCACGACGCCCGAGTCGTTGTTCCTCATCCTCACCAGCCAGGCACGCGAGAGCCTGCGCGGGGTGGAGACCGTGATCGTCGACGAGGTCCACGCGATGGTCGCGACGAAACGCGGCGCCCATCTCGCGCTCTCGCTCGAACGCCTCGACGCGCTACTCGATGCTCCGGCGCAGCGGATCGGGCTGTCCGCGACCGTGCGCCCGCTCGACGAGGTCGCCCGGTTCCTCGGCGGCGACCGTCCCGTCGAGGTCGTCAACCCACCCGCCGAGAAGACCATCGAGCTGCGGGTCGTCGTTCCCGTCGAGGACATGGCCGCGCTCGGCGAAGGCACCGGAGTCCCGAGCGGGAACGCTGCCGGGCCGGAGGAGCGCACGTCGATCTGGCCCGCGGTCGACGATCGGATCGTCGACCTCATCGAGGCGCACCGTTCGACGATCGTGTTCGCGAACTCCCGTCGCCTCGCCGAGCGGCTCTGCGCCCGTCTCAACGACATCGCGTACGAACGCCGGACCGGTGAGGAGCTCCCGAGAGGCGAAGCGCCGGCCGAGCTCATGGCGCAGGCAGGCGCGAGCCGGGGCGCGCCGGCCGAGATCGCCCGCGCCCACCACGGCTCGGTGAGCAAGGAGCAGCGCGCGCTCATCGAGGAGGAGCTCAAGGCCGGGCGACTGCCGGCCGTCGTCGCGACGAGCAGCCTCGAGCTCGGCATCGACATGGGCGCCGTCGACCTCGTCATCCAGGTCGAGGCGCCGCCGTCGGTGGCGAGCGGCTTGCAACGCGTGGGGCGCGCGGGCCATCAGGTCGGCGCGGTGTCGCGGGGCGTGCTGTTCCCGAAGTACCGGGGTGACCTCGTGCAGAGCGCGGTCGTCGTCGAACGGATGCGTGCCGGCGCGATCGAGTCGTTGCGCTACCCGCGCAACCCGCTCGACGTCCTCGCCCAGCAGATCGTGTCGATGGTCGCGATGGAGCCGTGGCAGGTGGAGGCGCTCGTCGCGATGGTCCGGCGGGCGGCGCCGTTCGCGACACTGCCGCAGTCGGCGTTCGAGGCGACGCTCGACATGCTGTCGGGCCGGTATCCGAGCGACGACTTCGCCGAGCTCCGCCCGCGCGTCAACTGGGACCGCATCACCGGCACGCTCACCGCCCGCCCCGGCGCGCAACGGCTCGCCGTCACGAGCGGCGGCACGATCCCCGACCGCGGGCTGTTCGGGGTGTTCCTCGTCGGCGACAAAGGTTCGCGGGTGGGCGAGCTGGACGAGGAGATGGTGTACGAGTCGCGGGTCGGCGACGTGTTCATGCTCGGGTCGTCGTCGTGGCGGATCGAGGAGATCACCCACGACCGGGTGCTCGTGACGCCCGCGCCAGGAGTCCCGGGAAAGATGCCGTTCTGGCACGGCGACGCGCCGGGGCGGCCGGTCGAGCTCGGACGGGCGCTGGGCGCGTTCCTTCGCGAGATGGCGCGGCTCTCCGACGACGATGCCCGCGCCCGGGCCGCTGTCGCGGGCCTCGACGAGTGGGCCTCGGGCAACCTCGTCGCCTATCTCCGCGAACAGCAGCAGGCGACCGGGCACCTGCCGGACGACCGAACGATCGTCGTCGAACGGTTCCGCGACGAGCTCGGCGACTGGCGCCTCTGCGTGCACTCGCCGTTCGGGGCGCAGGTCAACGCGCCCTGGGCGCTCGCCGTCGCCGCGCGCGCCCGCGAACGGTACGGCGTCGAGGTGCAGACTATGCACTCCGACGACGGCATCGTCATCCGCCTCCCGGAGACCGAGGAGGCACCGACGGCGGACCTCGTCCTGCTCGACGCCGACGACGTCGAGCCGCTCGTGCGCGACGAGGTGAGCGGGTCGGCGTTGTTCGCGTCGCGGTTCCGGGAGTGCGCGGCCCGCGCTCTGCTGCTCCCCCGCCGCAACCCGGGCAAGCGCACGCCGCTGTGGCAGCAGCGGCAGCGGTCCGCGGTCCTGCTGCAGGTCGCGGGGCGGTTCGGCTCGTTCCCCGTCGTGCTGGAGACGATGCGCGAGGTGCTCCAGGACGTGTTCGACGTACCAGGGCTCCGGGACCTCATGGCCGACGTCGCGGCCCGCAGCGTCCGGCTCGTCGAGGTGGAGACCCCGCAGCCGTCGCCGTTCGCGCGGTCGTTGCTGTTCGGCTACATCGGCGCGTTCATGTACGAGGGCGACGCACCACTCGCCGAACGTCGCGCCCAGGCTCTCTCCCTCGACTCGACGGTCCTCGCCGAGCTGCTGGGCCAGGCTGAGCTCCGCGAGCTCATCGACGTCGAAGCGCTCGCCGAGGTCGAGGTCGAGCGGCAACGCCTCACCCCCGAACGCCGCGCTCGCGACGCCGAGGACGTCGCGGACCTGCTCCGCGTGCTCGGCGACCTGACGACCGCCGAGGCAGTGTCGCGAGGAGCGACTCCGGCCTGGCTGGCGGCGCTGGAGGAGGCACGGCGCGCGATCCGCGTCCGCCTCGCGGGCGAGGAACGCTGGGTCGTGGCCGAGGACGCGGCCCGACTGCGCGACGCGCTCGGCGTGCCGTTGCCCGTAGGGCTGCCGGAGGCGTTCCTCGAGCCGGTCGCCGACCCGATGGGCGACCTCGTGTCGCGATGGGCCCGGACGCACGGGCCGTTCGTCGCCGCGGAGATCGCCGCGCGGCTCGGCACGGGAGTCGCTGTCATCACCGACGCGTTGCACCGGCTCGCCGCCGTCGGGCGGGTCGCGCACGGCGAGTTCCGGCCGGGTGGTTCGGGACTGGAGTGGTGCGACACGGAGGTGTTGCGCGCGCTGCGCCGGCGTTCGCTCGCGAAGCTGCGCAAGGAGGTCGAGCCGGTCCCCGCGGTAGCGCTGGCCCGGTTCCTGCCCGCGTGGCAGCAGGTCGGTACGGCCAGCGGGCGCGGCCCCGACGCGGTCCTCCGCGCGGTCGAGCAGCTGCAGGGCGCGCCCGTCCCGGCGAGCGCCCTGGAGGCCCTGGTGCTGCCCTCTCGCGTCGCCGACTACGCGCCCGCCCTGCTGGACGGGCTCTGCGCATCCGGCGACGTCGTCTGGGCCGGCTCCGGCGCGCTCCCCGGCAACGACGGGTGGGTGTCGCTCTTCCTCGCGGACACGGCACCGTTGCTGCTCTCGCCGTCCACCGTGGCGGACCTCACGCCGACACAGACCGCGGTGCTCGACGGGCTCGGCGGCGGGGCGGCGCTGTTCTTCCGTTCGCTGTCGGACCGGATCGGCGGGCCCGACGACGCCGACCTCGTCACCGCGCTCTGGGATCTCGTCTGGGCGGGGCTGGTCACCAACGACACCCTCGCACCGTTGCGGTCGATGCTCGCCCGAGGGCGCGCGCCTTCGCGGCGGCGAGCCCCGGTCGGGCGGTACCGCGGGCTCGGCCGACCACCCCTCCCGACGCGGTCGGGGCCGCCGATGGCGGCGGGGCGGTGGTCGTTGCTCCCCGACCGCGAGCCCGACCCGACCCGCCGGATGCACGCGCTCGCCGAGACCCTCCTCGACCGGCACGGCATCGTGACCCGCGGCGCGGTCCACGCCGAGCACGTGCCGGGCGGGTACGCCGCCGTCTACGCCGTCCTCAAGGCCATGGAGGACTCCGGCCGGTGCCGCCGTGGCTACTTCGTCGAGGGGCTGGGCGCGGCGCAGTTCGCCATGCCGGGCGCGATCGACCGGGTCCGGGCGATGGCGTCGGACCGGCGACACGACGAGACCCTGCCCCCGCCCGGGCCGGAGACGTGGGCGCCGGGATCGCGCACGGTCCGTACGAAGGCGCCGCCCGCCGTCGTCCTCGCCGCGACCGACCCGGCGAACCCGTACGGCGCCGCCCTCCCCTGGCCGGAACGCGTCACCGAGGACGGCGAGGGTGGCGGACATCGTCCGGGCCGGAAGGCGGGTGCCCTCGTCGTCCTCGTCGACGGCGACCTCGTCCTGTACGTCGAACGCGGCGGCCGCAGCCTGCTCACCTGGAGCGGCGAGCCCGGGCGGCTCCAACCCGCGGTGGACACGCTGGCCCTGGCGATCCGTGAGGGGTCGCTCGGCAAGCTCGCCGTCGAGCGCACCGACGGCGACTTCGTCCTCGGGACGCCGCTGGGGTCCGCGTTGGAGTCGGCGGGGTTCCGCCCGACGCCGCGCGGCCTGCGGTTGAGGGGGTGATGCCCCCGGACCCGATCCCGTCGGCGCGACCGCACGGCCCCCTAGGCTGGGCGCGTGCCCGAAGGCGACACCGTCTGGCTGGCCGCGCACCGCCTCGACGCGGCGCTCGCCGGGAAGGCGCTGCGGCGCAGCGATTTCCGCGTGCCCGCGCTCGCGACGCTCGACCTGGCCGGCCGGACGGTCACCGCGTTCGTGTGCCGGGGAAAGCACATGCTGCTCCGGCTCGACGACGGCCGGACGCTGCATACGCATTTCGAGATGGACGGCGAGTGGCACCTGTACGCGCCCGGCGAACGCTGGCGCGGTGGCCCGGACCACGAGGTCCGGGTCGTGCTCGAGACCGACGACGCGGTCGCGGTCGGATACCGCCTGCCCGTCGTCGAGGTGTTGCCGGCGGGCGGTGAGCAGGCCGCGGTCGGTCACCTCGGCCCAGACACGCTCGGCCCGGACTGGGACCTCGACGAGGCCGTCGCGCGGCTACGGCAACGCTCCGACCGCGCGATCGGTCCCGCCCTGCTCGACCAGCGCAACCTGGCCGGCCTCGGCAACCTCTACAAGGCCGAGGCGTTGTTCCTCCGCGGGGTGAGCCCGTGGACGCCCGTCGGCGAGGTCGTCGACCTGCCCGCGCTCGTCGCGCTGGCGCAGCGGCTCATCGCCGCCAACCGCGGTCGCTCCACCCAGGTCACGACCGGCGACACCCGACCCGGCTACGACCACTGGGTGTACGGCCGCGCCCGCCGGCCCTGCCGCGGGTGCGGCACGCCCGTCCGTGTCGCGGAGCAGGCCGAGCCGGACCAGCCCACGTACGGGCGCCTGACGTTCTGGTGCCCGCGCTGCCAGCCCGGCCCGGCCGTCAGCGGTCGAACGTCACCGCGCCGTACGCGCTGACGATGCCGTGCCCGTAGAAGCCGTTGAACGCCGTCGTGCCCTCGCAGGCGTTCGTCCACGACCGCAGGTACGGCGCGTACGAGAACGCCGCCGGGTCCGGGCACGGTGTCGGCGTCGCGCTGCCGAACAGCACGTCCTCGACCTGCTTCGGCTTCATGGTCAGCCCACCGCGCACCCGCGGGTCCTTGTGTCCGAACTGGCTGACGATGAGCGCAACGACGCCCGTCACGTGCGGCGCCGCCATCGAGGTGCCCTGGATCCACTGGTAGTACGAGCACGGCCCGGCCGTGCAGTCCCTGACCACGCCGGTGTCGACCGGCAACCCGGCGCCGTCGATCCGCCCGGCCGCGACGCCGACCGCGTACGGGTACGGCGCGAGGACTTCGTTGCTCACCTGCCGGTTCTGCGGCGTCCCGAGGTAGTCGCGGAAGAACCCGCCAGGCGCCGCGACGGCGGCTTGTTCGAGCCCGAAGTTCGAGTAGTCGGCCTTCACCTTCGTCGGGCCTATGGCGGTGATGGAGAGCACGTGCGCGCCCTCGGTCGGGAGGTCGAGGCAGGTGTTGTCGACGGTCCGCGGGTAGCTCGCGTCCGGCGGGAAGTCCGGGCTCGACGCGTCGGACGTCGGGTTGCCGAGGTCGGTGTGCGAGTTCCCCGCCGCGCCGACGAGCGTCACGCCGTGGTCGTCCGCGTACTCGAGCGCTCGCTGGGTCGCGGCGATGATGGTCCGCTGCTCGGCCGTCGCGTCGGCGGAGTCCTGCGGCGTGCCGTTCGGGCAGTTGTAGAGCCACGGGTCGGTGTAGAAGGACATGTTCACGACGTCGACGCCGATGTCGCCCGCGTACGTCAGCGCGTCGACGGTCTCCTGGAGGAAGAAGTACCCCGAGTCCTGGCCGGCGCGGATGTTGACGAGCGTGACGTTCGGCGCGACCCCCGCGATGCCGAGACCGTTGATGGGCGCCGCGATGGTGCCCGCGACGTGGGTGCCGTGCCCGTCCTCGTCGACGTTCGCTGGGTCGGAGCACGAGTGGTCCGGCTCTTCGGCGCAGTCGCCGTCGATGAGCGGGATGTCGGTGGTGAAGTTCCGGCTCAACGACGCGTCGAAGTTCGGCGCGATGTCGGGGTGCGACCCGTCGATGCCAGTGTCGATGACGCCGACGAGCACCCGGTGGTCGCCGGCCTGGACGGCGTGTGCCGCGGGCGCCCCGATCATGTCCATGTCCCACTGCGACGACGCGAGCGGGTCGGTGCCCGCCTGCCCGCCGCTCCGGGCCCGCGGTCCCTGGCCGGCCCCGGACGCCGCACCCTCACGCTCGACCTCGTCCCGGGACGTACGGGCGTCGTCGGGCGCGTAGCCGATCGGCGCGTGGCGCGCCGCGCCGTACAGCGCGGCCTCGCCCGCGACCGCCGCGACGAAGTCGGACCGCGACGTGCGGACGGTCGCGAGCCCGACCGCGGTGTTCTCGCGAACGAGGGTCGCGCCGAGCCGCGAGAGCGCGGCGTGCGCGGCCGACGCCGACGCGTCGCTCGCGTACAGGACGGCGTACTCCGCGGTCGCGGGCGCGGCGACGGACGAGGCCGGGGTGAGCGAGAGGCCGCTGAGCGCGGCGGCAACCATGACGAGGACGGATCGGCGCACGCCGGGATTCCCCTCCGTACGGCGCCGTTCGCGACCCCCCGCGACCGGCGCTGGCACCCCCACCGCGGCGCACCATACTGGGCGCGGGACGGGTCAGGCCAGCAGTGCGGCGTCCGGTTCGGCCGGGTACGCCCCGAACGGCGGCGCGAGCAAACCGTGCACGAGCTGTCGCGCGGCCACTTCCGCGGTGCCCGGTGCGGCGGGCCACGTCACGTACGAGACGACCCACCGCAGCAGCACGTCGACCGCGACCGCCGGGTCCGTCCGCGGGTCCAGCGTTCCCGCCGCCACCGCGAGCGACACCCGGTGCAACGCCGCCTGCCGGACGGCCCGCCACTCCTCCGTGTCGCCCGGCCGGGCCAGCCGCGCCGCGACCTCCGGCTCGCGCTCGCGCAACGCCCGCAGCACCGGGTGGTCCGACAGCCACTCGGCGGCATACGCGAGCGCCGCGGCGACCGACTCGGCCGACCCCGCGACGCCTGGCAGCTCGGCCAGCGAGCCCAGCAGGTCGTCGACCTCGTCGGCGACCAGGGCGGCATAGACGTCGCGCTTGGTGCGGAAGTGGTTGTAGACGGTGGCCTTCGCGGTGCCGCCCTCGCGGGCGATGTCGCCCATCGTGGTCTTGCGGGTGCCGTACCGGACGAGGCATTTCGCGGTGCCCGAGAGGATGCAGGCGCGCGAGCGGGTCATGCCGTTCCCCGAACGGGCGGTCATGGCAGGACGGTCATGGAGATGGGGGCTCCGCAGGTCGTTCTGGACGTTCCGAGGTCAGGTCGTCCATCTCAGCGGTCGGGCGCGGCGCGGTCAACCCGCCCTGCTACGCGGCCACCGCGCGCGGCCCGAGCGCGGACGCCACGAGCGGCGCCGGCGGGGCTGTGACCAGCGACGACGGGACGAAGCCGACCGGCTGGCCGGCCCCCGCCTCGGCGAGGAACAACGCGTCGGCCACCTCGACGAGGATCACCGGCAACGACACCCCGAGCGCGCCGCAGATCGCCGCGAGCAGCTCGGAGGACGCCTCCTTGACCCCGCGCTCGACCTCGGAGAGGTACCCGAGCGAGACGCCCGCGTCGGCCGCGACCGAACGCAGCGTGCGGTGCTGGTCCTCGCGGCGGCGGCGCAGGGCCGCGCCGAGCTCCCGGCGTAGCAGGCTCATGCGCACACGATAGCCGCCGGCTGCGCCAACGGTGGCCGCTGTCCTCTCAGAGCGGACAACGGCGCTCAGCCCGCTCCCAGCACGTGCAGCCGCAGCAGGTTCAACGCCGCGACGACGGCGAACGACCGCACCAGAGTCCGGTCCCCCGGCAGCCGCAACGCGCGCGCCACGACGTCGTCCGGCCCGGCGAGGGCGACGTGCACGGTCCCGGCCGGCTTGCCCTCCTGCTCGGCCGGGCCGGCCACGCCGGTCAACGCGATGCCGTACGTCGCGCCGAGCCGGCCCCGCACGCCCGTCGCCATCGCGGCGGCGCACTCGTCGGAGATCACGCCGTACTTCTCGACCACGTCGTCCGGAACGCCGAGCAACGACCGCTTGACGTCGGTCGCGTACGCCACCACGCCGCCGAGGAAGACGTCGCTCGACCCCGGCGCGACGGACAACGCGGCCCCGAGCAGCCCGCCGGTCAGCGACTCGGCCGCGGCGACCGTCGACGAACGCGACCGCAGCAGCCCGATGACGACGCCTTCGAGGGTGTCGTCGTCAGCGCCGTACACCGCCGTGCCGAGGGCCGCGCGGGCCGCCGCCTCCTCGGGCGCGATCATCGCGAGCGCGGCCTCGGGCGTCTCCGCCTTCGCGGTGAGCCGGACCCGGGTCTGCCCGCCGCTCGCGAGGAACGCCACCGTGACCCCGCCCGACCGCTCGAGGCGTTCGACCTGCTCGGCGAGCGCGGCGGCGACCGCCGACTCCCACAGACCGGCGGTCCGCAGCACCCGGTGCACGATCGCCGCGGGCTGGCCCGCCCGTCGCAGCAGGTCGGGCAGGACGTCGTCGTCGAACATCCGTTGCATCTCGTGCGGGACGCCCGGCAACGCGTACACCGCACCGCCGCCGATCTCGACC
>CBQZLL010000082.1:0-11214 GCA_967749945.1 uncultured Frankiaceae bacterium | reverse complement strand
CAACGAACTGCTGGAGCGAGAGCACGGCCGCGCGTCGGGTGCCTCGGCGCTGTCCGAGCACGTCGAGCTCGACGCGTTCGCCCGGTCTCGCGCGCACGTCGCCAGGAGCGCCAACGGCGCGGTGTACGACGAGCGGATCGTGCGCGACGGTGCGGGTCGCGTCGTCAGCCACTGGAGCACGTTCGACGGCGCCAACGATGCGGTGTGGTGCGGCTTCACCTACACCACTCGCGGCGACCTGGGTTCACTGTTCGAGTCGTCGCCCGGTGCGACCGGCGCGCCGCCGCTCGCGTCGTACGCCGTCACGGCCGCCGACGTCAGAGCGGTCGGTGCCGGTGCGGCGGCGGGCGAGTGGACGTACCGGAGAGAGGACGGCACCGGCGCCACGGTCTCGGTCGACGGCCCCACGGGTACCCGGTGGGCGGTCACCGCGCCGCGCGCGGATGGCCACCAGCTCGCGGGCGTCGAGGTGGACGGCACGCCACGCGCCGTCCGGTACGACGCGGCCGGACGCATCGAGCTCGACGGTGACCGCTCCTACGTCTGGGACCCGGACGGCCGCCTCGGTGCCGTGCTCGACACCGCGTCCGCGCAGCTCGTCGAGGGCTACGTCTACGACGACCTCGGCCGGCTCAGCGGCGTCGTCCGGGACCCGGCGAACCCCACGATCGTCGAAACCGTCGGCTGGGACGACGACCACGCGGTCATGGCGACCGACCGGCGCGGCGGCACCCGGTGGCAGGCCACCTGGGGCAACGACCCCACGCACGCGCTCGAGGTCGGTGATCTCGTCAACGACGACGAGCGCATCGTCGTCGCCGACCACCGCGGCGACGTCGCGGCGCTGTGGCACCGGGCGAACGGCACGGTCGAAGCCCGGGCGAGGTACACGCCCGAGGGACGCGCCCGCTCGTACGACGCCACCGGACAGGTCACCTGCGACGAGACGGACCCGGGCGCGGGCAACCTGTGCCCGCTGCCGGCGACGCCGTTCTCCACCTTCGGGGCGTGGCGCTCGCCGGTCACCGGGCTCACCTTCCTCCGGAACAGGTGGTACTCGCCCGAGCTCGGCGAGTACCTCTCGCCGGACCCGGCGGGGTACGTCGACAGCCTCGACCCGTACGCGTACTGCGGCTTCGACCCGGTGAACCACCGCGACCCGTTCGGGTTGGCGAGCACCGTGATCGGCGACATCCGCGAGAGCCTCGAAGCGTGGAACCGCGGCGTGAAGGCCGCCTCCGACGCGGTGGGCGGGTACGCGGTCGACTCCGGCACCCGCGGCTTGTCGTCCGGGTTCCTGGCCGACGTACAGCGGACCGTGGCCAGCGTGAACGGCATGGTCCTCTCGACCGCGGTCGAGGTGGTCGGCACCGTGCTCGCCACCGGGCCGGCCCTGGTCGTCGCCGCCGCCGAGGTGCCGGAGCTGACCGCGAGCGGTGCCTCGAACATCGCCGGCGGCGTCATGGGCCAGCCCACGAACGGATTGGATCCGTGGGAGCGGGTCGTGGTCGGCACGCTCCAGCTGCTCCACGCTGCCGGCAACGTGGCGGACGTCGTGCTGTTCGTCGACGGAGCGGCCAAGGCGGGCGCGTCTCGGCTGGCCACCGCCCGGCAGATCCCGGAGTTGCAGAGCGTCAAGTTCTTCGAGCTGAAGCCGCTCAACCCCAGGGGGATGCGCGGCGGCATGGAGCAGGCGTTCGACCGAGTGAAGGAATGGGCGGACCTCGGCCACAAGTTCAAGGGCGAGTTCTCGCTGCTCCAGTACGAGCGGAGCGGCAAGGTCTGGTACCAGATCTACAAGTGGCGGAAGGGTACGTGGTCGCCGCGGGCGGGTGGCTTCCTCGGCAAGGTCAAGCCGCCGAAGGCGCCGAGCCCGCAGAAGTTCGGCAGCTTCATCGAAGAACCGGTGCGCAAGCTCCTCGCGAAGAAGTCCGGCCTGAAGTTCCCGAAGAAGCATCCGAGCGCGAACGGGCCCGACATGGTGCCGCTACCCAAGACGCCGACGAAGCCACCTCTCGGGTCCAGCCTCCCTCTCGTACATCCCTCCGCGCCTCGCATCAAGCACTTGGGCGGCCGATGAACGCGCGGTCCGTCTCGCGCGCTACGACCGCTTGCGCGGCTTGCTCTTCGGCGCCTCCGTCCGCGGCGGGAACACCGCCGTCGGGCCGCCCTTCGCCATCTCCCGGCGCCGCGCGTCGCGTGCCTCGGCGCGAGCCGCGCGCTCCTTCTCGGACGGCGGTGCGATCCGTTCGACCGGCGCGGGGGCGGCGAGTGCGGCGCGCTGCGTCGTGGCGAACCGCGCGGCGAGCGAACGGGCGAGCCGCGTAGCGACGACCTCGCGGTCGACGTGCGGCTCGCGCGGCGTGTGCGACGCCTCCCGGCACGCATGCGCGACGCACTCGCGCAACGCGCGCAGGTCGATGCCCGCCTCGCGCAGCCGCGCCACGTATTCCTTGGACAGCACCGTGCCGGAGAGCAGGCACTCGACGACGTGACAGATCAGCTCGTGGCCACCGCCGTCGCCCGTTGGCGGCTGCTTGCTGTCGCCGCCCGCCGACACCGCGGCGGTCAGCGTCTTCTCCCGCGTGAACGCCGTCCCGCCCGAGGTGGCGCCCTCGGCGCGCACCCGCATCCGGTAGATGCCGGCGTCGGCGGCGAAGTACGCCGCTTCGTACCGGCCGGGCGCCACCTGCGGAAGGGTCAGCGTCGAGGTCGTGCCGTCCGGCGCGGTGAGGTCGGCCCAGACGGTCGCCGTGCCCGGGAACGGCACGCCGTACTCGGCGAGCGCCGCGGTGACCCGTACCGTCGCGCCGGCTCGACCGACGACTGCGTTGCGTGCGCGGCGAACTCGAGGTTCGACCGGGCGTGCACGATCGCGCTGTACGGCAGGCCGTGCCCCAGCCAGGCGCCGTCCGCGTTCGGCGCGGCCACGAGGCTCTCCTTGGTCTCCCGCTCGGCGATCCGTAGCACGATCTCCCACGTCCCGGCGTGCGACCCGGGTGGGTCGGCGGCGAGCGCGGGCAACGCGATCCGGTAGAACGCGACCTGCGGCCCGTGCGAGGCTGCCCGGCGTGGACGGCGCGGTCACCATCAAGCCGCGGAAGCACCCGGATCGGGCCGGACGCGGCGACAGCCGATTTCGCAAAACCGCAGGTCAGGCGGTGTGTCACTAACTGCCCGGGACCCACTCGGATATTGATCTTGGCTCTTGGAAAACCGCTACAGGGTTACACCTGTCGAGGGTTCGAATCTCTCGCCGGGGCACCGGTTTGTGCCGGTTTGTAAGGTGGAGCCCGCTCATGCCTCCCGTCCCAGAGGAGCTCCACGTGACCCGAACGCTGACCCTGAAGATCGACCGCCTCGCCGAGCTGACTCCCGACGAGCTGGCCCGTGTCGCCGGAGCCTACGACGCGATCTGGAGCCAGGTGATCTGCATTACGGACATGCTGACCGTCTGCGACGCCCAGCGGTGCGCGGGCTGACGCGGACCTGCGAAGCGGGCGCCGTCAGTTCGGCGGTGGGCCGGGGTCGAACGGGCTGTACCCCAGCGTGAACGTGAACGTCGCCGGCCCGCCGCACGGCGACGCGTCCGGGACGAACGCGCCCGCGCCGACCATGCTGTCGCTGTAGCCGGTCAGCGCTACGCCGATACGCGACCAGTGTACGTACCGCGTCGCACCGGCGAAGACGAACGTCAGGTGGCCCGCCCCGGTGAGGCAGGGCGACAGCTCGTCGCATACGAACGTCCCGCTCGCGTGCTCGACCCGCGCAGCGGTCGCCGCGACGCCGGTGAACGTCCCGTCGTCGCGCCATCCGTACCCGTCGCACGGCATGGTGACCGCACCAGGCCAGGATGGACGGGTGGTGACAGTCGGTGTCGTGAGCCCGGGGGCGATGGGGTCCGCACTCGGTCGCGGTTGGGCGGAGGCGGGCGCGCGGGTCATCGCGACCGTCGACGGCCGTTCGCCTCGGACGCGCGACCTCGCGCACGGCATCGAGCTGCTGCCGACCCTCGAGGACGTGGTGGCGACGAGCGACGTCGTCGTGAGCGTCGTCCCGCCGGGCCAGGCCGTGGCGGTCGCGGCGGCGGTACGGGAGGCGGCAACGCGCCGTGACGTACGGCCGCTGTACGCCGACCTCAACGCCGTGTCCCCGGCGACGGTGCGCGCGATCGAGGCCGTGCTCGGCGACCTGCCGCTGGTGGACGGGTCGATCTCGGGCGGCCCGCCGGACACCGGCAGCACCCGCGTCTACCTGTCCGGCGAGCGCGCCGCCGAGGTCGAGCGCCTGCGCCACCCGCGGCTCGAAGTCCGCGTGCTACCCGGCCCGCCCGGCATCGCGAGCGCCGTGAAGATGAGCACCGCGAGCGTGTACAAGGGCCTTGCCGCGCTGCTGTTGAACGCCGTCGTCAGCGCCGAGCGGGCTGGTGTACGCGACGTCGTGCTCGACGACCTGGCCCGCGAGTTCCCGGACCTCGTCGCGAGACTCGGGCCGTTCCTCGCGGCGTCGGCGAGCAAGGCGCACCGGTACGTCGGCGAGATGCGCGAGATCGCCGCGACCCAGGACGCGACCGGAGTCGGTCCCGAGCTGTTCGACGCCATCGCGCTGGTCTGGGAACGGGTCGCCGCGACGCCGGCCGGGCGCGCCCCCCCCCCGGCCCCGCGGGCCGCGCCCCGCGACCCACAACGGCGCGGCCGCAGTGGGGGGGCGGGGGGAGGCCGCGCGGACGGCGACGCTCGACGACCTGCTGCGCGACGTCTGAGGGTCAGCGGGTGAGTACGGCCACGACGGCGTCGTCGTACACGTCGGCCATGACGGCGTAGCCGGCTGGGGTCGGGTGGACGTTGTCGTGCGAGAGCAGCCCGGGGACGACGACCGTGCCCGCCTGGTCCGTCGTCGTGACGAAGCGCGTGTACACGTCGGCGAAGACGACCTTGTCGCCGCCCGCCTGCTCGGCGGCGACGACATTGGCGGCGGCGGCGGCGAAATCGCGCGTGGCGAGGTGCGGCGCGCCAGTACCGCCGGTCGCGGCGATCGGCACGACGTCGGACACGACGATCCGTACGTTCGGTCGCAGCGTCTGGATCTTGTCGACCAGCGCGTCCAGCCGCGCCGCGAGATCCGCGACGAACGTCGCCCGTTGCGTCGCATCCGCGTAGTTCACCCGGCCGTCGCCTGTCGGGTACGTCGTCGCCGGGTCGTAGCGCTGCCCGATGTCGTTGGTGCCGAGGTGGATCACGACGACATCGGGCTGCACGCCACCGTTCAGCCAGCCGGTGATCGCGGTGTCGATCTGGTCGACCCGCCAGCCGGGCCAGCCGTCGTGGTGGTTCTGGCCGGTGGCGTCGAGCACCGGGTTGGAGTTGTCGGTACGGGTACCGACGAACTGGTGCGCCACGCTGCCCGCCGTCAGCAGCGCGTCGAGGTCGCCGCGGTAGCCGCCCGGTGTGTTGACGAGCGTTCCGACGCCGACCGCCGGCACGCTGACGCCGAACGTCGCGCCGTACGTGATCGAGTCGCCGATCGGGTACACGCGCACGGGCCCGGCGGCGTGGACCGGTGCCGGCATCCCCACCGTGCAGACGAGCGCGAAGACGAGCCGCAGTCGCATGACGTTCCTCCTCCGTTGGCCCCCCGGGAGAAACGGACGTCGTGCCCAAACGGCGCGCAACGCGCGACGATGACGGCGTGACCGACGGCTCCGATCGACAGTCGCGCGATGCTGATGCTCGCGCAGTGCGCGATCGCGTTCTCCGGTAACCCCGGCACATCACCGCATGTCGGACACGCCATGAGAACCCTGCGCATAGCCGCCGCCGCGCTCTGCTTCTTTCCACTGAGTGGCTGCGAGATCGACACCAACTGCACCAGGACCACGACGTCCGCTCGACGTGCCGACAAGGTGAACGTCGCCGCCGTGAGCAGCTCGTCGGTCGTCGAGGCGACGTTACGGACCGCCAGCGGGCCGCTCGACGGGCGGACGCTGACGTTCGAGGTCCTCGACGACGACGCGGCCGTCTACACCGCCGAAGGGACGACCGGCAGCAACGGCACCGCGCGGGTCGACCTCAAACGGGCCGACGCCGGCGCCCTGCTGGCGATCGTGCGCGCGGACGCGTTCCGCGCGTCGTTCGGCGGGGACGGAACCTACTGCGCCAGCAGCGGCCGCACGGGGTTCCACGCGGTCCGCGGATGACTGTGACCTACCTCTCAGTGTCCGGCTGGAGACAGTTCGTCCTGGCTTGACCCGAGTAGACCTTCCCGGGGCCGCCCGCCGGTGGTCCGTCAACGAAGGAAGGTTCAGGTCATGCGCCCACGTCTCGGCCGTCGCGGCAACGCGCGGCTTGCCATCGTGGCGACCGCGCTCGCGCTCGCCACGCCGCTCACCGCTCACGTCGGTCTGCGCGGAGCCGTCGCCGACGCGACGGTCTCGGTCGACGACCGTTCGGTCGCCGTGCCGACCGCGTGGAAGTACTACTCGGGCGTGACGACGTCGTTCGTCACGACGAACGTCACCAACGCCGGCTACCGCGTCACCGAGGTGCACGCGGACCAGCCGAACAACCCCACGACGTTCAGCGTCCGCGCGGTGCCGAACTCCGGCGCGTACGCCGTCTCCGCCTGGTGGTGGTACGTCGGCGTCACGACCGCGCAGGTGACCAACCTGCTCAACACCAACCACGCGCGGCTCATCTCCGTCGACGGCTACAACACGTCGAACGGCGCGCGCTACGCCGTCGTCATGGTCGACAACACCGGCGGCGCCGCGAAGTCGTGGCACTGGTGGGTCAGCAGCAGCATCTCGGCGATCTCCAACCACCTGGCGTCCGACGGTGACCGGATCATCGACCTCGGCGAGTTCATGGTCGGCTCGACGCGCTACTACACCGCGGTGACGATCCACAACACCGCGCCCGACGCCAAGGGCTGGTACTGGTACGTCGGGAAGACGACCGCGCAGGTCTCCTCGCTGCTCAGCAGCAACCACGCACGGCTGGTCGACCTCGAGGCCACCGGATCGGGGACGTGGGACGTCGTCATGACGACGGACGCGCCGGGTTTCTGGCTGTGGTACATCGGTCGCACCAGCCCATCGCAGCTCGTCGCCAACGCCAACCAGAGCGGCACCCGGCTCATCGCGATCCAGCGCTACGCGTCCGGCAGCAGCACGCTGTTCGCGGGTGTGTTCCTCAACAACCTGGCCGCGCCGTCGTCGACGATGCGCGACCTGCTGTACCCGCAGCTGCACCTCAACTCGTACGGCTTCTACAGCAAGCAGGTCGGCGGCCCCACGCTCACCGCGCTGCAGAACAGCGTGAAGTTCGAGCCGGCCAGCGCCATCAAGGTCGTCGAGCACATGTACGTGCACCTGCGTCTGCAGAACGGCAGCGTCGGCCTCGGCGACTCGATCAAGTACCCGTACCGGGCGAGCGACCCGAGCAACAAGGACATCTGCCCGGCGACGTCCGACCCGCTCGCGACGACGAACCTCGGCGACGCGGACACCAAGATGATGCAGAACTCCGACAACCGGATGACCCGCGCCATCAAGGACAAGTACGGCTACGGCAACATCCTCGCCGTCGCGAACATCCTCGGCATGGGATCGACGTCGTTCCCGAACACGCTGGGCTGCCTGACGTACGGCAACTACAACGTCACAACGCTCACCGACCTCGGCAAGCTGTACTCGTCGGTCGCCGCGGGCACGACGCTCATGGGCTCGACGCGGGCGCACTTCTACTCGTCGATGCTGAACATGAACAACTACCCGTCGGCGCGGACGTTCTTCTGCAACGTCGCGACGACCGAGGGCAACGCGCTGGGCAAGAGCGCGCAGACCATCAGCGACTTCTGCGACGCGATGCAGTGGGCCGCGAAGGGTGGTAGCTACACGCTCAACCTCAGCACCGGACGGCACATCTGGCGGTCGAACTTCGGCCGCCTGGCGCTGCCGGTGAAGAACGGCCAGACGACGTCGCTCACCGAGTACGTCTACGGCGACTACATCCACGACGTCATCGCGACGTCGTCGCAGGAGACCGCCATCAGCAACGCGCGCAGCGCGGCGACGGCGGAGCAGTTCCGGGCGCAGATCCACGCAGCTATCGCGACCTGGTAGACGCGGTGCCCCCGGGGGCGGGCCGGTGCTTCGGCGCCGGCCCGCCCTGTGCGCGGGACTATCGGCCCGGTCCGACGGGACCACTGGCCGTGTCGCGGAGCCGGTGGCGGCCGTACGGTCGGCCGGTGTCCACGACACCGCTCGACCAGGCTGTCGACGACGAGGTCCTCGTCGCCGACGTGATGGCCCGGCTGCTCGTGACCGTCTCGCCCGACGAGTCGCTCTACGCGGCGTGGGAGCTGCTGAGCCGCGGTGAGATCCACCACCTGCCGGTCGTCTCCGGCGAACGCTGCGTCGGGGTCGTCGACGACCGGGTGGTCGCCGCGGCGCTGGCCACCCCGGTCGTGACCCGCCGTCGCCGGATCGCCGACGTCATGTCGCAGCGCGTGCACTGCGTACTGCCGGACACGCCGTTGCGCCGCGTCGCCGAGATCATGCGCATGGAGCGCGCGACGGCCGTTCCCGTCGTGGACGAGCACCTGCGGCTGCTCGGTCTGGTTACCGACCGCGACGTCGTTGCGGCGGTCGCGGCACGCGGCCTCGCAACACCGTCAGGACGGTGACAGCGGTACGTGCCAGCGGACCTCGGTGCCGCCCTCGGGCCGCGCCCGTACGGTGCACTCGCCACCGAGCATGGCCGCGCGCTCGGTCAGGTTGCCGAGCCCGAGACCGGTCGTATGGTCAGCACCGATACCCACGCCGTCGTCGGTCACCCGCAGGACCACGGCGCCGGCGGTCGCGGTGACCTCGACCTCGACGCGCGACGCGCGGGCGTGCTTCGCGGCGTTCGTCAGGGCCTCGCGCAACGCCGCGAGCAGGTGGTCGGCGATGCCCTCGGACACGAGCGCGTCGACCGGCCCGGCGAACGACACGCGCGGCGCGTGGCCCAGAGCGTTCTCCGCGCGCTGCGCGAGCGCGAGCACGTCGGCGCGCACCCCGTGGACACCGCGGTCTGCGGATTGCAACGCGAAGATCGTCGACCGGATGTCGCGCATCGTCGCGTCGAGGTCGGCGATCGCCGTACGCATGCGGTCGGCGACCTCGGGGCTCGACGCGAGCCGCACGGTGGCGCTGAGCGAGAGGCCCGTGGCGTACAGGCGCTGGATGACGGTGTCGTGCAGGTCGCGCGCGATGCGTTCGCGATCCTCGACGACCGCGACCTCCCGGACCCGGTCGTGCAGCCGGGCGTTGTCGATCGCCACACCCGCGACCGCGGCAAGTCCGACGACGAGGTCCTCGTCCTCCTGGCTGAACCGCGGGGCGCCGACCTTCTCGGTGAGGTAGAGGTTGCCGAAGACTTTGCCGCGCACGAGCACCGGCACACCGAGGAACGAGTGCATCGCCGGGTGGTGGGCAGGGAAGCCGTAGCTCTCGAGATGCGCCGCGATGTCGTCGAGCCGGACGGGCTTCGGGTCCCAGATGAGCAGGCCGAGGACGCCGTGGCCCTGGGGCGGCGGGCCGATCTTGGCGATCGTCTCGGCGTCGATGCCGACCGTGATGAACTCGGACAGCGTCATGTCGTCGCTGAGGACGCCCAGGGCGCCGTACTGTGCACCCACGAGGACACACGCGGACGCGACGATGCGTTCGAGTACGACAGGCAGGCTCAGGTCCGACGCCACGGGGAGAATGGCGTCGAGGAGGCGACGGACCTCGTCGTTCGTGGCCATCGGAGGGAAGTCTATGGACCGCATCCGGGTCGTGCTCGTGGACGACCACGAAGTCGTACGCCGCGGTGTGAACGAGCTCCTGTCCCTCGAGGACGACATCGAGGTCGTCGGCGAGGCGGCCACGTTCGCCGAAGCGACGGCGCGGATCCCGGCCTTGAAGCCTGACGTCGCGGTCCTCGACGTCCGCCTCCCCGACGGTAACGGCGTGACGTTGTGCCGCGAGCTGCGGTCGCGGATGCCGGAGCTGCGCGTCTTGATGCTGACGTCGTTCTCCGACGACGACGCGTTGTTCGACGCGATCCTCGCCGGCGCGGCCGGCTACGTCCTCAAGCAGATCCGCGGCGACGACCTCGTCGAGGCCGTCCGCACTGTCGGTCGGGGTGGCTCGCTGCTCGACCCGAGCGTCACCGCCCAGGTGCTCGAACGCCTCCGCAACCCGCCCGCCGAGGACCCGCGGCTCGCCGACCTCACCAGCCAGGAGCGGAAGATCCTCGAGCTCATCGCCGAGGGGCTCACCAACCGCCAGATCGGCGAACGGATGTTCCTCGCCGAGAAGACCATCAAGAACTACGTCTCGAGCGTGCTCTCGAAGCTCGGCCTCGAACGCCGCACCCAGGCCGCCGTCTACGGCGCGGGCCTCCTGGAGCGGACGCACCGGGACGAGACGTGACCTAGGTCCCGTCCCGACGGGACGGGGTGCCCTTCGGTCGACGCGGTGCCGTTGACGAGCATCGAGGCATGTCCTCGTACTCGCGCACCGTTCTTGCCGGCGTGGCGTTCGTCGCCGCCGGCAGCCTGCCGTTCGTCGCCATCGCCAAGAGCCAAGAGGGCCGGCCCGCGGCCACCAGGCACGGCGCGGCCGCGACGCCGACCCCGACGGAAACGTCCGTGCCAGGGATGGACCACCCGATCGACTTCAATGCCATGGACGCCGCGATGCGCGCGCGGACCAAGGCGTTCCCGGCGAAGACGCAGGGCATCGGCGCGCAACTGCTGAAGCCGACGATCCTGCCCGACGGCACGATGCGGTTCGACCTCACGACGAAGATCGTGAAGTGGGAGGTCGAGGCCGGGAGGTTCGTCGACGCGTGGACGTACAACGGCACCGTTCCCGGTCCGACCATCAAGGTCGACGTCGGCGACCGGATCGAGGTCGTCGTGCACAACGAGCTGCCCGAGTCGACCGCCGTGCACTTCCACGGCGTCCGCCTCCCGAACGCGCAGGACGGCGTTCCCGACATCACGCAAGACCCGATCAAGCCGGGCGCGACGTACACCTACCGGTTCACCGCGACGCGGATCGCGGTCGGCATGTACCACTCGCACCACAACGCCGTGACCCAGGTGCCGAACGGTCTCGCAGGGACGTTCCTCGTCGGAGAGATGCCGCTGCCGAAGGGCGTGACCGTGAGCCAGGAGCTG
>CBQZLL010000081.1:0-11254 GCA_967749945.1 uncultured Frankiaceae bacterium | reverse complement strand
CGGCCGGCCCAGGACGGGCACGGCCGGCGGTCACCGGGACCGTGGCGCCGCAGCGGCTCGCGGTCGTCCGGACGGACGTCGCGGATCGCGTCGGCACGTCGTGCGACGCCGACGTGGACGCGGCGGGTCGCGGGTGGTGCTTCCGCTACGTCGGCCCCACGACCGACCGCGCGGGCGCCGCGGTCCCGCTCACCGTCGAGGCGTGCGTCGCCGGGCTCGACGCGCTGACGCTGGTGTTCGACTCGGAACGCGAGATCTCGGCGACCGTGTGGCCCGCGGCCGGGAGCGGCCCCGACCTGGAGGCCGGACCGGTCTGGGAGTCCGACGCGTTCCCGGCAGCTGCCGGTCCGCACGACGTCGTGGTCGGCGCCGGGCGGTGCGCGCGCTGGGCCGTGACGTGGCCCGCCGTCGACAGGGACGGCGCGCCGCTGGCCGCCGGCGCGTACTACGTCGCCGCGGTCGTCGACGTCGCCGGCGCGGACGGGCCCGGCGACCCGCAGTCGTCGGTGACGGCGCACCGTATCGAGCTGGGAGAGCCGGGATGAGGATGTTGCCGGTGCTCGTCGCGTTGACGCTGCTCGCGCCCGGTGGCGCCGCGGCCCGGTCGGTGCGCATCGAGGCCGAGGACGGCCGCATCGTCGACCCGCTCTGCGCGCGCGAGACGAACCCGGACGAGCGCATGATCGCGGAGGGGTCGATCATGTTCTTCCCCGGCGACCGGTGCCAGGCCGAGTACGACACGACGACGCCGGCGCTGGCGTACGCCGCGGCCGTGCGCCGCGTCACGAGCATCCGCTTCTCGATGAGCGGCAACGGCCAGGTCGAGCACTGCGGGTGGTTCGCCCTCACCGGCGGCACCCTCGCCGGTACCCCGGTGCGGTGCGCGCTGCCCGGTGTGTGGGTCGACGCGCCGGTGCGCGGACTCCCGCGCGTCGGGTCGGTGACGCTCACGTGGCACCCGGCGAACGGCACCGCGTCGTTCGCGAACGCGTTCGTGGACTGGATCGACGCGCGCTGACCCGACAAGGCCGGAGGGTCGGGCGGGTGTCAGGTGTCGAGCTCGGCAAGGTCGAGGCGACGCAGGCGCTCGGGGTCGGCGAGGATGTCGATCTCGACGATCCTGCCGTTGGTCACGGTCATGCCGACCACCGAGGCGGTCTTGCCGCGCCGCGTCGCGACGACGCCCGCGGCGCCGTTGACGAGCGCCGGGCGGATGTCTGCTCGACCACCTCTGGAGAAGGTGAGCGTCTGCTCGGCCACCGCCCGCGCCCCGCGGACGACCCGTGCGCCGCCACGCAACGCGCCGGGGTCGGCTCGCAGCACGACGTCCGGGTCGAGTACGGCGAGCAGCGCGTCGAAGTCGCCGTCGCGGGCCGCGGCGAGGAACGCCTCGACGACGGCGCGCTGCCCGGCGAGGTCGGCGTCGGGCACCGGTGCTGTTCCCTTGACCCGCCGGCGTGCTCGGCTGGCCAGCTGCCGGGCCGCGACCGGTGACCGATCGAACGCCGCGGATGTGACCGGTCGCGAACTCGCGTCGCGATCGGTCAGGTGGTCATGACACCGATGATCGAAGCAGCGGCGTGGTGGAACGCTACGGCAAGACGCTCGCGCTCGACGGCCTGGAACTGTCCGCGAACCAGGGCTCGATCCGAGGCGCCACTCGGCCACCCGGCGGCTACTTCGTCATCCGCTCCCTGGTGTGGTTGCCGTTGCCGTTGCCGTTGCCGTTGGCGAACGCGACCGCGTCAAGTAGTGGCAGGGGCGCGCCGGGCGGTGGTGTCGTCTCGACGTACAGCCAGAGCGCCTTCGCGCCGCGGTCACGGAGCACAAGTAGGCGACTCGACTGGCGACCCACGCCATGCTCGGCGCGCTCGTGCTCACCTCTGCGTTCGCGGCCGGACGCAAGTCCAGCGGGCTTAAGGAGGCGCTACCCGCCACGGCGCAGCACCGAGAAGACGTCGGCGGCCTCGTCCAGCCAGCCGATGGTCCGCAACGAGTGCGCGAGCGACGCCGGCGGAGCGCCGATCAGGCTGTCGGCGGCGACCAGCCTGGCGAAGTCGACCTCGACCGGAGACTGCCGCGGCTTCCCGTCGGCGTCTTCGAACACCACCCCGGCGTGCTCCATGACCCGGACGTACTCCTGCGCCATGATCCCGTAGCCGATCGTCGTGGGATGTACGCCGTCCAGCGCGATGAGCCCGCCCTGCGTACGGCCGCGCGCGTCGGACCCGAAGAAGCGGGTGTCCGGCTGCGGCGACAGCGCGGCGAGGCGAGGCGGTAGCTGGAACGGCTCGAACCAGTCCGGTCGCGCGCCCGGGCTCGCGAGGTAGCGCCGGTACGCCATCGAGTCGAGCAGCGCGCACAGGTCCATCAGGTACCAGTCCAGGCCGTCGAGACGCGCGGACACGACCGCGGCCTTGATGGCGTCGTTGTATGCGTCGATCGCGCTGTCGATCGCGCGCATCTCGTCACCGGTGAGGCAGTCGTCGTGTGACGGGTCGAAGTCCGCGTCGGAGATCCACGGCCGGGTGTACCTGGCGAAGTACCGCGAGTAGTACGGCTTCTCGGCGACGCCGCGCGCGAGCGGCGCGATCGTGACGTGCGGCACCGTCGTCCAGATCACGTGCCGCGCGCGGATCTCGCGGATCTCGGCGACCAGTAGACCCAGCTCGGCGGCGAAGTGCTCCGGCCGCCAGATGGTGAACGCTTGCTTGCGTTCGAGGTCGTCGTACCCGTCCTCGCTCCATGCCAGCCGGAAACCGACGACGGTCCCCAGCGCGTTGTTCGCGCCGAGCTCGACGACCAGCGTCTCGATGCCGTCCGTCGTGTCGCCGGGCTGCCCGCCGGTCTCGACCGAGCCCTCGTCACCGAGTGCCCGCGCCGCGCGCACCTGCGTCGTCGCGGGGTCGTTTCCCGCGCCGCCAAGCACCCGGATCGCGGCGCGCTCGCCGTTGTGGCTCACCAGTTGTTTGAGCAGGTCGTCGCGGCGCGCATGTCGGTCGGCGACAATCCGGTCCTGGCACCAACCGAGGGACTTCGACATCGCGTCGCGCAGGTCCCAGCCGTAGATGCCGAGGTTGTGGTGCCGCGGTCCGTCGGCCGGCGGCCTCTCGGCACCGGCGCCGCGTTCCCAGTAGTCCTCGACGTGGTCCATCACCGAACGCGCGGCGAACAGCATGCGCGGCATGCGCCACACCGCGGGCGCGTGCGGCGCGACCTCCTCGAGCCGCCGCAGCAAGGCTTCCAGGTTCAGCGGCAGGCCCGGGCAGTCCGCCGGCCCGTCGTAGCGCGGGTAACGGAACCCATCCGCCAGGCCTAGCTCGGCCGCCACGATCGCGGGCCACGACAACGCCGTGTCCACGATGGCCAGGCTCTTGAACCCGTGCGTCAGCGAGTCCCCGATCGTCACCAGGCGATGTCGCGGCTCGCCCAGCGACAGCCGGGTAACCGGGATGCCGAAGTCAGCCTGGTCGGAGCGCTGCGGTCGGGGCGCGGACGTACGGAGCGCGAGGTCGCGAGGCGCACCCTCGGGCAACGGCAGGTCATGGTTGACAGGACACATGGCCCGCAGTGTGCCCGACTGGTTGATCAACCGGTCCGACGTGTGATGCGGTGGGCGCGACACGATATATGCGCCGTCGCCACAAACGGGGTTCAGGTGACGTTCTTCGCGTTGGTATGCCGCGGCCTGCTCGGCGGGGTGTTCGGTGTCGCCGGGGTCGCGAAACTGCGAGAACGCACGACCTTCCGCCGACGCATCGCCGTGTCACGCGCGCTACGCCGGTGGGCGGCGGTGATCACCTGGGCTGTCCCGACGATTGAGCTCGCGATCGCGATCGGCCTGCTCGTGTCGCCGACGGCACGTACGGCGGGCGCCGCGGCGGCGATGCTGCTGGTCGCGTTCCTGGTCTATCTGACGTTCGACGCGTCCGCCACCGAGGCGGACGGGTGTTTCTGCTTCGGCCAGACGGGCGGTACGACGTCACGGCGCGCGGCGGCCGTCCGCAACGTCGGCCTGGCCGCGACTGCGATCGGGATTGCCGTCACCGCTGACGTCGGCAGTAGCGCCGGGGCCGCAGCCGTCGCGGGCGGCACGGCTGTCGTCCTGACCGCCCGATCGCGGCGCGGCCGCCGGCTGCCGGCGACGCTGCCCGGATTCGACGGCACGACGATCCACCTCGACACAGTGCCGCGGCCGGTCCTGCTCGTCTTCATGGACGCCGACTGCCCGCCGTGCGCGCGACTGCTGCCGCGCCTCGCCGGCTGGCGGCATCGCGTCGCGCTGCGGGAGGTCGACGCGCGCGCTGTCCCGATGCGGGTGGCCGCCACACCGAGCGCGTGCGTCGTCCACGGTCGCCGGATGGCCGACCTGGTCAGCGGCGAGGCGGCGATCGAGGCTCTCGTGGACCGGCTCGCCCCGGCACCGCGCTCGGCCGAACCGGCCGCGCGGTTGCTCCTCTACGCCATGACCACAGACGAGTTGGTGGAGGAACTGATGGCGCACCTCACCCGATTCGGCGTCGGTACCGACTGCTGGCCGACGCCGGTGACGCTGGTCGGTGACGTACCACCGCCGCCGGGCGTCGAGCGCGCGGACGGTGACGCCAGGGCGTTCCGTACGCCGGCCGCGGTCCTCGTCGATGCGAGGGGCGTACCGACGATCGCACCGGTCGAGGGCGCGCTCGCGGTCCGACGCTTCGTCCTCTCGCTCGCGCCCGACGCGCTCCTGCTGGCCGGTCGCGATGCCTGACAGCCTCGAGGCGCGCGCCGAACGACTCGTCGACCTCGACCGCACCGCGATCGTCCTGCCCCGCGACGACCTGGCCGTGGCGCTCACCGCAGCCGGCGCGCCGCTGCCGCCCGGCTGGCAGGCCACCGGCCACGACGACACCGAGCACGTCGCCCACGGCGTCGACGCACTCACCGCGCTCGTCGCGACCGAGCTGGCCGCGGCCGCGAACGATCCCGCCGCCCTCGGGATCGTTGCCAAGGTCCGGGACAACGGCGGGGACCCCGTCGACTTCCGCGGCTCGCTGTTCCTTGCGGTCGACGATGCCGTCGTCGACGGGCTACGGATGGAGGCCGAGCGCTACGTCGTCGTCGCCGCGGAGCTGTCGGGTACGGCGTCGTGGATCGCGGCCGCACCACGCCTCGCGCTGGGTGCCGCGATCGGTGGCGGGCAGGCGTGCTGCGGCCCGCAGACTGTGTGCGTCCCCGCGCCGGACCCGGGACCGGACCCGGCGCCGTCCCGCCGTGGCGGTACCGGGCCGCAGCCGGCCGGACACGTGGCGGTCGCGACCGCCACGCCCACCCGGCTGACCGCGCGCGACGACGCCGGCCTGGGGCGGGTGCCCGTGGTGGTCTACCAGTCCGGTACGGAGGCGGCCTTCGCCGTGCCCGGCATTGCCGACTGCGTCCACGTCCACCCGCCGGGGTGCGACCACATGCTCCCGGTCTGCGACGACCTCGAACCCATGTTCCCGGACGACAGCGACACCGGTGGCGGCTCCGGTGTGAACCCATGTTCGGCAGGCGGGACGACCGGCGGCCGCGCGGGCGGCAGCACCGTTCCCGCGATCTGCACGATCGGCCTGTGGGAGACGCTGCCACCCGAGTGTGGCGGGTGGTGTGTGACGTGCGGGTCGTCGTACGGAAGCCACGCGATGATCCCACCGGGCTGCCGGGTATCGCGACCGGAGGGCGACGACGGCGTCTGCCGGCCGAAGACGGATGCCGACCGGATGGCGGAGAACCTCCGGCTCCAGCTCGCCGCCGGGTGGATACCGGGCCAGCCCGCCGAGACCTGTACACCGAGCAGCCGTGGCGGCAGCGAGCTCTGCGTCGTGTGCGACGAGGACGGCAACTGCCACGAGACCGTCCGCCGCTCGGACGTCAACCCGATCGCCGCGGGCGGCGCGGGCAAGAACTCCGGCGAGGTCAGCCGCACGATCACGTTCCAAGCGACGATGGACGTCGTCCTGACGCCGTCGTCGCCGCCGGCCAACCCACCGACGACACCCGCGCCGACCCCGCCGGCACCGGCCCCGGCACCGGCGCCGGCACCAGCCCCCGCGCCGCAGCCCGCGAAGCCACCGCCCACGCCACCGCCGACGCCCGAACCGAAGAAGCCGAAGGCGCCGGCGCAGCCACCCGACCCGGCGGACCGGCCGGGTACACCGCACGGGGACACACCGAACCCGGCACCCGCGCCGCCGTCCACGCCGACTCCGTCGCAGACCTCGAAAGGGTCGAAGGGGACGACGGCGGCACCGCCGACGACGAAGGCCGACCCGGTCGCGATCAGCGACGGCAGCCTGCTGGTCGACACGACGGACCTCGCGTTCCCCGGGCCCGCTCAGCCTCTGACCTTCGCGCGTTCGTACGACTCGCGCCGCGCCACCCGCTCGTTGCTCGGCACCGGTTGGGGGCACAACTGGGAGGCGCGGATCCAGGAGCTGACCGCCGACACGATGCCCGAGTGGGTCGCGGCGTACTGCGCCGGTACGCCCGACGGACCCACCGCACTCCTGCTCCATCGCAGCGGCCGTCGCGGTCCGGAGCTGTTCACGATGGACGTCGCGTCGCGGCTGTACATGCCGCAGGCGGGGTCGACCGACACGATCCTGCGCGTCGACGACGGCTGGCTGCTCCGGTCGGCCACCGGCCCGGTCCAGCAGTTCGACGCGCTCGGCCACCTGCGCGCGGCGTGGGACCGGTTCGGCAACGGGTTCGTCGTCGAGCTCGAGCCGACACCCATCCAGCGGCTGTTCGCGCACGCCTGGCTCACCCGGTCGACCGAGACGCTGGTCCACCGCCGCTTCGCGCTGCTCGCGTACCTGCTCGAGCTCGGCCCGCGGCCGTGGGACGCCGATGCCTACGCGCTGACCGAGGCCGACTTCCCGCTGCCCGCCGATCCGGCCACCCGCGACGAGATCGCGTACGCGCGCGGCTTCTTCCTCCGGCTCGCCGCGCTCGGCCCGTGCGGCGAGAACGTGTACGGCTTCGCGCGCGAGCGGCCGGTACGCATCCGCGACGGTCTCGGCCGCACGCTCGAGTTCGACTACGTCACCGCGCCCGCGCGCCGCGTTCGCCCGCGCATGGACCCGGCGTACGACTTCGCGGCGACCCCCGACGCCGAGCTGCTGCGGCGGGTGCGCGGGCCCAACGGCACGGTCGGCGAGTTCGCGTATGCCGCGCCGCAGGGACACCCCGCGGAGCTGAACGAGCGCTTCCTCGTCGCCGCGTCGCGCACCGACGCGACGAGCGGACTGCCCGATGGCGTCGTCGCGGGCACGCCGCGGAGGTACCAGTACGACTACCAGTGGCGCGGCGCGGGAGGTGCGGCGACGCACCTGCCACCGCCGCTGCCGCGGTGGTTCGACGACGTCGAGCAGCGCTACCTCGAGTACTTCACGACGTTCGTCGGGTGCCGGTACAACGCGGTGTTCGACTGCGCCGGAAGGCTCGTGTCCCTGCCGCTGATCGAGACCAGCCGAGGCGACCCGCGCGTCCTCGCGCGACGGGAGGCGCTGGCCATGGTCAGCGCGGTGGCCGGCGACATCGTCACCGTGCGCCGGTCCGACGAGATCGAGTCGGAGACCCGGTACGACAGCGACCCGTTCTCGCCGACGTTCGACCGGGTCGTCGCGCAGCGGTACGGCGACGAGGGCGCAGTCGCGCCCCCGCAGCCACCGGCGAACGACGCCTGGGCGGGCACCTGGGCGACGGCGATGCCGCTGACGGCGTTCGCCTACGCCGAGGCCGGCCCGGTCCCGTTGCTCCTGCAGCCGGGCGGCACCCTCACCGGCGTCCGGAGCGCACCGGTGCGCCGACGCCGGTCGGTCGAGGACCGTACCGACGAGTTCCTGCCGACCGAGATCCGCGACCGGTACCCGCTCGAGCCGGCGCCGCCTCCGGCACTCACTACGCAAGGGCCCGTCAGCGGCGCGGGCGGCGCTGGATCGTGCGACTACGCGGCGATGGACATGGCACGCACCCGCCTGCCCGGCTATGCCGACACGGTTCCGTACTACGAGGCGGACCCGGCGCTCGCCGACCCGAAGCCGACCACCCGGCTCACTCGCACCCGGCTGACCGCCGAGCAGCTGAGCCGGGCGCAGACCGGCGACCCGACGCACAACGACCTGCTCTCGTCCTGGCGGCCGGTCAAGCGGACTCGGTTATCACTCGGCCGGCGCCGGCCGCCGAGCATCGTGTTCGCCCGTGTCCTCGGTCGCCGCCGCCTCGTCGCGGCCAACGCGAACCGCCTCTGCGAGTGGACCCGCCAGGTCGACCGCGACGGCGACGTCCGCTACTACGGACTGAACTACCGCGGGCAGGTGCTCGTCACGGCGACGAAGGACCGGGACGCCGACACGTACGTGTACGTCGAGCAGTTCGTGAACGCGGACGGGCTCACGGTCCTGCGCCGTCCCCCGCAGCGTGGTACCGCGGCGCCCACGGCCGACCCGGGGTACACCACCCTCGAGTACGACGAGGTCGACGCGGCCGGCGAGTCCGGGTGGAACGAGTGGCTGCCCGCTTACTGGTCGCGGCGCACGAATGTGCTGCGCACCACCGAGCACGCGGCGGCCGTGCCGACGGTGAACGACCATGCGGGGTTCGAGACCTGTGTCGGCCGCTACGCGACGTACGAGTACGAGCCGTTGTTCAACCAGGTGTGGCGGATCACGACGGGGGTCGTCGAGGTACGGCCGCCACGTGCCGGTGCCGCGCCCGAGCCGGTTGACGTCCCGGTCGACGTCACCCGGATGGTGCTCGACTACCAGGAGCTGTCCTGGGACGTGCCCGCCGCCGACCCGGCCAGCATCGTCCCGCTCCTCGACGAGCTGCGGCCGTGGGGCTTCGACTGGGCGCGGACCGCGAACGGCTACGACCGCGCGCTCATCGAGACCTGGCAGCTGCCGCTCCCCCTCTACGGCGCCGACGTCAACGGCGACGGAGTCCATGGCTTCGACCCGAGCCCGGTACGGCGCGGGCGCGGCGTGCCGGTGCTGGTGATCGAGCAGGCGACGCGGACGAACGCGCCGCAACGCACGTCGATCCTCGCCTGGAGCGTCAACGGACGACCCGCGGCGATCACCGACGCCGACGGCCGCACCGTGTGCTTCGACTACTACCCGGTCGTCGCGACCACGCCCGACGAGCGCTACGGCACCGCGAGCCGACCGCGCGCGGCGGACTGCTCGCCGCGCAACGCCGGCCTGCTGGCGCGGCTGCGGATCGGCCGCTTCTTCGGCACCGCGTACCCGGTCGCGTTCGGTCCGCCGCAGCCGCCGTGCGCGGGACTGCCCGGGCCGTACCAGTGGCTGCTCCCGGACACCGCGGCCGGCACCCGGGCCGAGCTCGCCGCGCTCGGCCTGCATCCGGAGACGGTCGACGCGGTCCTCGCGGCGGCGCAGGCGCCGATCGAGGTCGAGGTCGCGTGCAGCTACAGCCCGCTCGGCGAGCCGCGGGCGATCTGGGGTGTCGACGGCGACTGGCAGATCACGCGCGACCAGGACGGGCGCGTCGTGACGGTCGCCGGCCCGACCGGACGCAACGAGCAGACGTACTACACCAACGGTCTGCTGCGGCACAGCAAGCGGTTCGCGCCCAACGGCGACCAGGTCGGCGAAGCATGGTTCGACTACGACCGCGAGGGCCGGACGACGAGCACCGGCGAGGCGCTGTCGCCTGCCGGCGCCGCGGGCGATCCGGCCGAGACGGTCGTCGAGACGTTCCGCTATTACCCGGAGGGTGCGCTCGCGGTCGTGGTCGGCCCGGAAGGTCTGGAGACGACGACCGAGTACGACGCGTTCGGCCGGCTGGTCGGCGCGACGGCGGTCGACCCGCGGCAACCGCAGGACGTACGCAGGACGACCTATGCGTACGACGTCGTCGGGCGACTCGTGACGACGACGTACGGCGAAGGGCTGGTGCCCGCGGGCGACGAGCAGCGGGAGCACTACGCGTACGACGGCCTGGGCCGGCTCGTCCGGCGCGTCGACCGGCGCGGGTCCGTCTGGCACCAGGCGTGGACGGCGGGTGACGACCTGTCGCGGAGCAAGTGCGGCGGCCCGCCGTACGCCGCCGGCGTCGCTCCGATGGCGCAGTGGGAGGAGCTGTTCGACCACGACGACGGCGGGAACCTGATGCGGCACACGGTCGGCGGCATCGCCGCGGAGCGGCATGCGCGCACGCCGGGCGGCCTGCCGTACCGGAGCGAGGCGACCGGAACGGGCCGGAGCTTCGCGACGTACGACGGCCTCGGCACGCAGTCGTGGAGCCGCGACCCGGTCGGCAACGAGACCGTGCACACGTGGGATCCGGCGACGCGCACGATGACCGTCGCGCTGCTCCTCCGCGACCGCGGTGAGGCGCGCACGATCACGACCGTCTACCGCTTCGACGCCGCGGGCGGCATGACCGAGCGCACCGACTGGGCGGACGGGATCGCGCAGCCGACGACGTTCGAGCACGCGCCGTCCGGCTTCGTCAGCCGGGTCAGCCGGCCGGACGGGTCGGCCGCCCGGGTCGAGACCAACTGGCTCGGCTGGGCTACCGCGATCGCCGAGGAGCTCGACCACCGTCCGGCGCCGAAGGTCGCGCGTACGGTCCTGCGCCACGACCGGCGTGGCCTGGTCCGCGAGATCGAGGACCCCGACGCGCAGGTGACGACGCTCTCGTACGACGCGTTCGGCGCGCCGCTCGGGCAGGCGATGCCCGGCAGTACGCCGATCCGGCGGCGTTGGGAGTACGACCTGCTGGGGCGGCTCGTCACCAGGGACGTCGGCGGACTCTCGATCCGTAGCTCGTACGACGCGCGTGGCGACCTCGTCCTCGACGAGTACCTCGACGGCGGGTGGCGGCCGCTGACCGAGTGGACGCGCGACGACCTCGGCCGGGTCGAGACGGCGACGCAGCACAACGTCGCGCTCGGCGCGTTGCCCGCGCAGGACCGGGTCGTCGTCCGCACTGCTCGGTACGACGCCGTGGGCAGGCTCGCCGACGACGCGGTGACCGCCGGCGCCCGGCCGCCGCACCGGACCCAGTCCACCTGGCGGATCGTCGGCGACGTCTGGGAGCGGGAGCTCGACCACCTCGGAGCGGCCGGCCCGGCCGTACTGCGGGTCCGCGAACGCTACGACGAGGCCAACCGGCTGGTGTCGGTGACCAGACCGGACCCGGCCGACCCGAGCGTCGTACGCCTCCGCTGGCTCGGCAACGAACTGCTGGAGCGAGAGCACGGCCG
>CBQZLL010000080.1:0-11304 GCA_967749945.1 uncultured Frankiaceae bacterium | reverse complement strand
TACGGCGTCGCGCGCGCCGGTCACACCCATCGTGGAGGCGGCGTAGACGAAGCCGCCGTTGGTCTCCGCGACGACGCGCAGCCGCACGTCGGTCGAGGACGGCGCGACGAGGAACACCGGGGCGAGGTGGTTCGCGCGCGCGGCGGCGAGCCACGGACCGGCCTCCTCGGGGACGAGGTCGGGCGTGATGACGCCCGCGCCTCCTGCGGCCGCGAGGTCGCGGGCGAATGCCTCGACGCCGTAGCGATCGACCGGGTTCCAGTACGTCATGACGAGCGCCGGCGTGCCGGTCGCGGCGACGGCCTCGACGGTCGCGAGGACGTCGCGCGTGCGGGTGCCCGCGTCGAGCGCGCGTTGCACCGCGACCTGGATCGTCGGGCCGTCCATGAGCGGGTCGGAGTACGGCAGTCCGACCTCGACGACGTCGACGCCGGCGTCGGTCATCGCGCGGAACGTGTCGGGTGTCGCGAAGCCCGCGGGCAGGTAGCCGACGAGGAGCGCGCGACCGTCCTTGCGTCCCGCGGCGAACGCATCGTCGAGCGCGCTCACAGCACTCCGAACCAACGCCCGGCGGTGTCGACGTCCTTGTCGCCGCGGCCCGAGTGGCACACGACGAGCACGCCGTCGGAACCGATCTCTTTCGCGACCTCGACGGCACCAGCGACGGCGTGTGCCGTCTCGATGGCCGGCATGATGCCCTCGGTCCGGCAGAGCAGCGCGAACGCCTCCATCGCCTCCGCGTCGCTCACCGCGCGGTACTCGGTGCGGCCCTGGTCGCGTAGCCACGCGTGCTCCGGGCCGACCCCCGGGTAGTCGAGCCCGGCCGAGATCGAGTGCGTCGGCAGCGTCTGCCCGTCGTCGTCCTGGAGCAGGTAGGACCGCGCGCCGTGCAGGACGCCAGGCGCGCCGGCGAGGAGCGTCGCCGCGTGCTTGCCGGTGCCGACGCCTTCGCCGCCCGCTTCGTAGCCGATCAGCCGCACCGACGCGTCGTCGAGGAACGGGTGGAAGATCCCCATCGAGTTGGAGCCGCCGCCGACGCACGCCACGACCGCGTCGGGCAGTTTCCCCGTCAAGGCCAAGCATTGCGCGCGGGTCTCGACACCGATGACCCGCTGGAAGTCGCGGACCATCATCGGGAACGGGTGCGGTCCGACGACCGACCCGATGACGTAGTGGGTCCGGTCGACGTTGGTGACCCAGTCGCGCATGGCTTCGTTGATGGCGTCCTTCAACGTCGCGCTGCCCGTCGCGACGGGGATGACGTCGGCCCCGAGCAGCCGCATCCGCGCGACGTTGAGGGCCTGGCGCCGGGTGTCCTCCTCGCCCATGTAGACGACGCACTCGAGACCGAGCAACGCGCACCCGGTCGCGGTCGCGACGCCGTGCTGGCCCGCGCCGGTCTCCGCGATGACCCGCGGCTTGCCCATCCGCTGGGTCAGCAGTACTTGACCCAGGACATTGTTGATCTTGTGGCTGCCGGTGTGCGCGAGGTCTTCGCGCTTGAGCAGGATCCGCGCGCCGCCGGCATGTTCGGTGAGCCGTCGCGCGTCGGTGAGCGCGGTCGGGCGACCGGCGTACGTCGCGAGCAACCGGCCGAGCTCGGCCTGGAACGCCGGGTCGCGACGCGCCACGTCGTACGCGGTCGTCAGCTCGTCGAGCGCCGCGACGAGCGCCTCGGGGACGAACCGTCCGCCGTACGGTCCGAAGTGACCGGTCGGATCGGGTAGCGCGGTCACGGCGCGAAGCGGTTGGAACTCGGGTGCGCGCCGGCCGCGACGAGCTCGGCGACGGCGTGCCGCGGGTCGCGGCCGGTCACGACGCCCTCGCCGACGAGCACGGCGTCGGCGCCCGCCTCGGCGTACGCCCGCAGGTCGCCGACGCCGCGTACGCCGGACTCGGCGACCTTGACGACGGAGTTGGGGATGTGGCCGGACAGCTCGGCGAACACGCCGCGGTCGACTTCGAGGGTGCGCAGGTCGCGGGCATTGACGCCGACGACGTGCGCGCCCGCGTCGAGCGCGCGGTCCAGCTCCTCGCGGACGTGCACCTCGACGAGCGGCGTCATGCCCAGCGACTCGACGCGTTCGATGAGACTGACGAGGGCCGTCTGCTCCAGCGCGGCGGCGACGAGCAGGACCAGGTCGGCGCCGTGCGCGCGCGCCTCCCACACTTGGTACGGCGTGATGACGAAGTCCTTGCGCAGCACGGGGCAGTCGACCGCGCGGCGGACCGCGTCGAGGTCGGCGAGCGACCCGCCGAAGCGGCGTTCCTCGGTGAGGACGCTCACGACGGCGGCGCCGCCCAGGGCGTACGCCGTCGCCAGCGCAGCGGGGTCGTCGATCTCGGCGAGCAGACCCTTCGACGGCGAACGCCGCTTCACCTCGGCGATGACGGACACGCCGCGACCGCGGAGCACCGCGACCGCGTCGCGGGCCGGTGGCACGCGTCCGGCGAGCTCCTTGAGCTTGTCCATCGGCGTCTCGGCCTGCCGGGTCGCGAGGTCCTCTCGGACACCGGCGAGGATCTCGTCGAGCAAGCTCATCCGGCGATGGTACCGATCACGCAGTCGGGTCCTCGCCGCGGTCGAGCGCCGACCACAGGTCGGCGTCCGACACGGGGCGGTCGGCGGGCGCGTCGTACTTCGCCGCCATCGTCGTCCACGTCGGGCCGCGCAAGGCCACGAGCACCCCCACCGCGGCGAGCACTGCGCCACCGAGCAGCCCGGCGTACGGCGCGATCGACCGCCGCACCGGCCACGCGGTGAGCACCTGGAACCCCGACGCGGCCGTCGCGGCGTACGCCTTGTCGTGGAACGAGCGCAACGCGTCGAGCACCTGCGCGAACGCCGTCGCGCCCGACGCGGCGATGGCGAGACCGACGGGCAGGCGCAGCCGCCGTCGCGACGCGAGGATCGCGAGTACGGCCGCCAGCGCGACGACCGCCCACGCGGTCAGCGCACCGACCATCGCGTGTCCCTTCACCGCGCGGGTCCGGCCCGGGTAGTCGACCCATGCCCACGACACCGTCGCTGCGACCCAGAGGAGCAACGCCGCCACGACGCAGCCGACGACGGCGAGCCGCAAGCCTCGCCTCACGGCGCGGGACGCAACGTCTCGGCCGCGCGGATCGCGGTGAGGACGGCCGCGGCCTTGTTGCGGCACTCGGCGTCCTCGGCGGCCGGGTCGCTGTCGGCGACTATGCCGGCGCCCGCCTGCACGTACGCCGTGCCGTCGCGCAGTAGAACCGTCCTGATCGCGATGCAGGTGTCGAGGTCGCCGGCGAAGTCGAGGTACCCGACGGCGCCGCCGTAGAGGCCGCGACGGCGCGGCTCGATCTCCTCGATCAGCTCCATCGCGCGCGGCTTCGGCGCGCCGGAGAGCGTGCCCGCGGGGAAGCATGCGGCGAGCACGTCGTACGCGAGGTAGTCCGGCGCGACCTGGCCTACGACGGTCGACACGATGTGCATGACGTGCGAGTACCGCTCGACCGCGAAGAAGTCGACGACTTCGACGGTGCCGGGAAGGCAGACCCGGCCGAGGTCGTTGCGGCCGAGGTCGACGAGCATGACGTGCTCGGCGCGTTCCTTCGGGTCGGCGAGCAGGTCGGCGGCGAGCGCCGCGTCCGCCTCGGGTGTCGCGCCGCGCGGCTTGGTGCCCGCGATCGGGCGCACCATCGCGCGCCCCTCCTCGACCCGGACCAGCGCCTCGGGCGACGAACCGATGATGTCGAACCCGTCGAAGCGCAGCAGGTACATGTACGGGCTCGGGTTGAGGACGCGGAGCACCCGGTAGACGTCGAGCGGGTCGGCCGCCGTCTCCGTCTCGAACCGTTGGGAGAGCACGACCTGGAACACCTCGCCCGCGCGGATCTCCTCCTTCGCGCGCTCGACGGCGCTCTGGTAGCCGCCGTCGGGCGCGGTGCTGCGGACGCCGGCCAGGTCGACGTCGGTCTGCACTGTCGCGACCGTCGGCTCGGCGGGCTTCGCCAGGTCGGCGGTCATCGCGTCGAGGCGGGCGACAGCGTCGTCGTACGCCGCATCCACGCGTTCGTCGGTGTCGTCCCAGTTGACGGCGTTCGCGATGAGCAGCACCGAGCCGTCGGCATGGTCGAGCACCGCGAGGTCGGTCGCGAGGAGGAACGCGAGCTCGGGAACGTCGAGGTCGTCCTTCGCGATGTCGGGCAGGCGTTCCAGACGGCGGACTGCGTCGTACGCGACGTAGCCGACGAGGCCGCCGGTCAGTGGTGGGAGGCCCGGCAGTCGTGCCGTGTGCAGCCGTCGTACGGTCTCGCGCAACGCCTGCAACGGGTCGCCGTCCATCGGGAGGCCGACCGGTGGCGTCCCGGTCCAGTGCGCCTCGCCGCCGCGTTCGGTCAGCGTCGCGGCCGACCGGGCGCCGACGAACGAGTAGCGCGACCACGACCGCCCGTGCTCCGCGGACTCCAGGAGGAACGTGCCGGGACGTTCGCCGGCCAGCTTGCGGTAGACGCCGACCGGCGTCTCGCCGTCGGCCAGCAAGCGACGCGTGACGGGGATCACCCGCCGGTCGCGCGCGAGCGTCCGGAACGGCTCGCGGTCGGGCGCGACGACGCCCGTCGTCATGACGCGGGCGCGCCGACGACCGCGGCCAGCACGTCCGCGTCGAAGCAGGTGCGGTCGCCCGTGTGGCACGCGGCACCGACCTGGTCGACGCGGACGAGCACCGTGTCGCCGTCGCAGTCAAGGGCCACCGACTTCACCCATTGCTGGTGACCCGACGTGTCACCCTTGACCCAGTACTCCTGACGGCTGCGCGACCAGTACGTGCACCGGCCGGTGGTCAGCGTGCGGTGCAGTGCCTCGTCGTCCATCCAGCCGACCATGAGCACCTCGCCGGTGTCGTGCTGCTGGGCCACGGCGGGGAACAGGCCGTCGGCGTCGCGCTTGAGGCGCGCCGCGACGGCGTGGTCGAGAGCGGACGGCCGAACGGTCATGCGTGCGAGTCTCGCACGCGCGCCCTACGGGGTGAGGCCGGCCGCTGCCTTCTCGAAGCAGCGTTCGCTCCAGATGCCCTTGAGCTTGGTCGCGTCGAGGCCACTTCCGACCTGAGCCAGCAACCGGGCGGTCGGGCAGGTCGCGCCGTCGAGCAGCGCGTCGCCCTTCCCGTTCATGAAGTTGTCCGGCGTACCGAACACCCAGATCACACCGATGTCCGGCTCACCCGTGTCGATGAGGAACCACCGTCCGCGCGACGTCTCCCACGGCGTGGCGCCGTTCGCGGTCCGGCTGAAGTTCGCGCAGTCGTTGGCTTGTGCGGTCCCGGACAGGACGGCCAGCGCGGCGACGACCGCCCCCGCGACGAACAGGGTCCTGCGCATCTCATCACTCCTCGTCTTACGAGAGAACGGACCTGTCGCACGCTACGGACGGACGGGCACCGATGGCCATGGCGCGAACGGGCGGCCCTGCTACGGGTCGTTCGTCCCGGCCGGGCGACCCGGTCGAACGTTCAGCGGACGACGTGCCCGGCCGCCGCGAGCGCCCTCTTGACGTCGGCCACGGTGAGCTCGCCGAAGTGGAACACGCTCGCTGCGAGCACCGCGTCGGCGCCTGCCGCGACGGCCGGGGCGAAGTCGGCGAGCCGTCCCGCTCCCCCGCTCGCGATGACGGGGATCGTCACCACCGAGCGGACCGCCGCGATCATCTCGAGGTCGTAGCCGTCCTTGGTGCCGTCGGCGTCCATCGAGTTGAGCAGGATCTCGCCCGCGCCGCGCGCCTGCCCCTGCGCGGCCCACTCCAGCAGACCGATGCCGGTCCGGGTCCGGCCGCCGTGGGTCGTGATCTCGAAGCCGTCGCCGTCGGTACGCCGCCGCGCGTCGCAGGAGAGCACGACGCACTGCGCGCCGAAACGTTCCGACGCGCGGGAGAGCAGGTCCGGGTCGGCGACCGCGCCGGTGTTGATGCCGACCTTGTCGGCGCCCGCGCGGAGCAGCGCGTCGACGTCGTCGACGGTGCGTACGCCACCGCCGACGGTGAGCGGGATGAACACCTGCTCGGCGGTGCGGCGCACCACGTCGTACGTCGTCTCGCGACCGGCCGACGACGCGGTGATGTCGAGGAACACGAGCTCGTCGGCGCCCTGCGCGTCGTACCGCGCGGCCAGCTCGACGGGGTCGCCCGCATCGCGCAGGTCGGTGAAGTTGACGCCCTTGACGACGCGCCCACCGTCGACGTCGAGGCATGGTATGACGCGCGTCGCGACGGTCATGCGCTCACGGCGCGCAGCGCCTCTTCGAGGGTGAACGCGCCCGCGTACAGCGCCTTGCCGACGATCGCGCCCTCGACGCCGTCGACGCTCGCGATCGCGTGCAGGTCGTCGAGCGAGGAGACGCCGCCGCTCGCGACGACAGGCCGGTCGGTCGCGGCGCACACCGACCGCAGCAGGTCGAGGTTGGGGCCTGTCATCGTGCCGTCGCGGCCGATGTCGGTGACGACGTAGCGCGCGCAGCCCTCGGCGTCGAGCCGGGCCAGCACGTCGAACAGCTCGCCGCCGTCCCGGGTCCAGCCGCGCGCGGACAGCGTCGTGCCGCGTACGTCGAGGCCGACGGCAAGGCGCTCGCCGTACGTCGCGATCGCGCGCGCCACCCAGTCGGGGTCTTCGAGCGCGGCGGTGCCGACGTTGACCCGTGCGGCGCCCGAGGTGAGCGCGCCCTCGACCGCGGCGTCGTCGCGGATGCCGCCGGACATCTCGACGGCGACGTCGAGGGCCTTCACGACGCTCGCGAGCAGGTCGCGGTTGGAGCCCGTGCCGAACGCCGCGTCGAGGTCGACCAGGTGCACCCACTCGGCGCCCGCGGCCTGCCAGGCGAGCGCGGCGGCGAGCGGGTCGCCGTACGCCGTCTCGGTCCCCGCCGCACCGTGCACGAGGCGGACCGCCAGGCCGTCCTTGACGTCGACAGCGGGGAGCAGGATCACAGCGCCGCCACCCAGTTGCGCAGCAACGCGGCGCCGGTGTCGCCGGACTTCTCCGGGTGGAACTGCACCGCGCTCACGACGCCGGTCTCGACCACGGCCGCGAACCGCGAGCCGTGGGTTGCCCACCCGGTGACCTCGGTGATCTCGACGTTCTCCGGCGCGGCGACACACGCGGCGTACGAGTGCACGAAGTAGAACCGCTGTGCGGTTGGGATGCCCGCTAGGATGCGAGAGTCACCACTTCTTTCGACGGTGTTCCAGCCCATGTGCGGCAGCACCGCCGCGTCGCGCAACCGCCGGATCGTCCCGGGCAGCACCCCGAGTCCTTCGATCTGGGCGTCGTGCTCCTCGCTGTCGTCGAACAGCACCTGCATCCCGACGCAGATGCCGAGGACGGGACGTTCGCGGTCCACCCGGTCCCACACCATCGCGCGCCCGCCGACGTCTTCCAGTTGCGCCATGCACGCGCCGAACGCGCCGACCCCCGGCACCACGAGACCCGCGCACCGCACCGCCTCGACTTGGTCGGCGGTGACGACGACGTCGGCGCCCGCGCGGGCGAGTGCGCGTTCCGCGGACCGGAGGTTGCCGGAGCCGTAGTCGAGGACGACGACCCTCGGGCTCACAGGACTCCCTTGGTGCTCGGCACGCCCGCGACGCGGCCGTCGAGCGCGACCGCGTCGCGCAACGCGCGGGCGACCGCCTTGAACTGCGCCTCGACGACGTGGTGCGCGTTGCGGCCGGCGAGGACGCGGACGTGCAGGCAGATCTGCGCCGCGCCCGCGAACGACTCGAACACGTGCTTGGTCAGCGTCGTGTCGTACGAGCCGATGAGCTCGATGAGGTCGGGCTCCTCGTGCACGACGTACGGGCGACCCGACAGGTCCACCGCGACCTGGACCAGCGCCTCGTCCAGCGGCACCAGCGCGTCGCCGAAGCGGCGGATGCCGGCCTTGTCGCCGAGCGCCTCGCGCAACGCCTGGCCCACCGCGATGGCGGTGTCCTCGACGGTGTGGTGCGCGTCGACCTGCGTGTCGCCGGTCGTCGTCACGGTGAGATCGAAGCCCGCGTGCTTGCCGAGCTGCGCGAGCATGTGGTCGAAGAAGGGCACACCCGTGTCCGCGGTCGCGACGCCGCTGCCGTCGACGTCGAGCGTCGCGGCGACCGTCGTCTCGCCGGTCTCCCGCTTGACCGTGGCGGTGCGGCTCATGAGGTGACCTCTCGTAGTGCGGCGAGGAACGCGTCGTTCTCCTCCGGCAGCCCGGCCGTGACGCGCAGCCAGCCGGGCAGCCCCACGTCGCGGACGAGGACACCACGGTCGAGCAGCGCCTGCCACGTCCCCTCACGCGCGCCGAACAGCACGAAGTTGGCGTCGCTCGGCACGGTTACCGGCAGCGCCGCGACCAGCCGGTCGCGCTCGGCCTTGAGCGCGTCGACGTTCGCGAGCAGCACGGGCGCGTGCCGTAGCGCGACCCGCGCGGCCGTCTGGGTCAACGCGGAGAGGTGGTACGGCAGCCGCACCAACCGCAGCGCGTCGACGACCGCGGGGTCGGCGGCGAGGTAGCCGACCCGCGCGCCCGCGAGCGCGAACGCCTTCGACATGGTGCGCGTCACGACCAGCCGCGGCCGTCCGTCCAGCAACGCGACAGCCGACGGCGCGTGCGAGAACTCGGCGTACGCCTCGTCCACCACGACCATGCCGTCGGTCGCGTCGTAGACGGCGGTGACGACGTCGTACGGGAGTGCCGTGGCAGTCGGGTTGTTCGGCGAGCAGAGGAACGTCACGTCGGGCCGGTACGCCTCGACCGCCGCGACGGCGACGTCGACCGGGAGCGTGAAGTCGTCGGCTCGTCGCGCGGCGAGCCAGGCGCTGCCGGTGCCGGTAGCGATGAGGCGATGCATCGAGTACGACGGCTCGAAACCGAGCACCGTACGGCCCGGTCCGCCGAACGCCTGGAGAACCTGCTGGATGACCTCGTTGGAGCCGTTCGCGGCCCAGGTGCCCTCGGCGGTGTGCCCGACATAGCGGGCCAGGTCCTCGCGCAGTTCGCGTGCCTCGCGGTCGGGATAGCGGTTGAGGCCGGTCGCCGCCTGCGCCAGTGCTTCGCGCAGGTCGGCGACGACCTCGGGCGGCGGCGGGTACGGGTTCTCGTTGGTGTTGAGGCGCACGGCGACGTCCAGCTGTGGCGCGCCGTACGCCGTCGCGCCGCGCAGGTCGTCGCGGACCGGCAGCGTCATCGGAACCGTTCCTCGACGGCCGCGACGTGGTGCGGCAACGACTCCGCGCCGCCGAGCGCGGCGATGTGCACCCGCGTCTCGGCCAGCGCCTCGGCGGTGTACTCGACGACGTGCACGCCGCGGACGAAGGCGTCGACCGACAGTCCCCCGGTGTGTCGCGCGGTGCCCGCGGTGGGCAGCACGTGGTTGGACCCGGCGAGGTAGTCGCCGAGCGAGACCGGCGCGTGCGGGCCGACGAAGACGGCACCCGCATTGCGTACCCTCCGGGCGACGCCCGCCGCGTCGCGGGTCATGACCTCGAGGTGCTCGGCTGACCACGCGTCGACGACAGCGAGGCCCGCGTCGACGGTGTCGACGAGGACCGTCGCCGCCGCGTCGACGAGCGGCTCGGGCAGCAACGCGTCGACCTCGTCGGCGAGCGACTCGGAGGTCGTCACCAGCAGGCACGCGGCGAGCGGGTCGTGCTCGGCCTGCGCGACGAGGTCGGCGGCGACGTACTCGGCCGGCGCGGTCTCGTCGGCGAGGATCGCGATCTCGGTGGGCCCGGCCTCGGCGTCGATGCCGACGACACCGCGGACGAGGCGCTTCGCGGCCGCGACGTAGACGTTGCCGGGACCGGTGACGATGTCGACGGGGGCGCAGTCGTCCGCGCCATAGGCGAACATCGCGATCGCCTGCGCGCCACCGACGGCGTAGACCTCGTCGACCCCGAGCAACGCGCACGCCGCGAGGATCGCCGGGTGTGGCAGGCCGTCCGCCTGTGGCGGCGACGCGACGGCGAGCGACCCGACTCCGGCGACCTGGGCGGGCACCACGTTCATGACGACGGACGACGGGTACGCGACCCGGCCGCCCGGGACGTAGAGACCGACCCGGCCGACCGGGACGTACCGCTCGGTCACAAAAGCGCCGGGCGCGACCTCGACGGCGACATCGGCGCGGCGCTGCGCCTCGTGCACGACGCGCGCGCGGCGCGTCGCCTCCTCGAGCGCCGCGCGGACCGCGGGGTCGAGCGCGGCCAGCGCGTCGGCCAGCGCCTCCGTGGGGACGCGGAGCGACGTGAGGACGACGCCGTCGTACTTCTCGGTCGCCTCGCGCACCGCCACGCCGCCGCGGCCGCGGACGTCCTCGACCACCGGACGGATCGCGCCGACTGCCGACTCGACGTCGACCGACGCGCGCGGCAGCAGCGCCGCCGTCACCGGGGCGCCGCCACGTAAATCGATCCGGCGCAGCACGTCGACCAGCCTACGATGCGTCGTGTCCGCCAGCCTGCTCGTCCGTGACGTCGCGGTGTCGTTCGGTGCGACGACCGTACTGTCCGGGGTTGGGCTGCTCGTCGCGCCCGGCGCGCGGATCGGCGTCATCGGCCCGAACGGCGTCGGCAAGTCCACCCTGCTCCGCGTACTCGCGGGCGAGGTCGTCCCCGACGACGGCACGGTCGCGCTGACGCCGAAGACCGCGACCGTCGGCTATCTGCCGCAGGAGACCGACCGCCGTCGGGGCGAGTCGCTCGCCGGACTGCTCGCCCGGCGGACCGGTGTCGACGTGGCGCAGACCGACCTCGACCGGACCGCCGCGGCACTGGCCGAGGGCGGCGACGACACGGCGTATGCCGACGCGCTCGACCGCTACCTGCACCTCGGCGGCCCGGACTTCGACGCGCGCGCGGCGGCGGTCTGCGCGGAGCTCGGGCTGTCGTCGCATCTGCTCGACCTCGGCACCGACGCGCTCTCCGGCGGCCAGCTCGCCCGCGCATCGCTGGCCGGCATCCTGCTCTCCCGCTACGACGTCTTCCTGTTGGACGAACCGACCAACGACTTGGACTTCGACGGGCTCGACCGGTTGGAGTCGTTCCTCGGTCAGCTCACGGGGGGACTCGTCGTCGTGTCGCACGACCGGGCGTTCCTCGAACGCACCGTCACGTCGGTGCTGGAGATCGACGAGTTCTCCCGCCAGGCGGTCGAGTACCGCGGCGGCTGGACCGCGTACCTGGAGGCGCGGACGACGGCGCGTCGACACGCCGAGGAGGCGTACTCCCTCTACGCCACCACCCGCGACGAGCTAGAGGACCGGGCGCGGCGGCAGCGGCAGTGGGCCGCGAACGCGTCGTG
>CBQZLL010000079.1:0-11389 GCA_967749945.1 uncultured Frankiaceae bacterium | reverse complement strand
TGGTGCACAACCTCGCCAAGATCACGAAGTTCTTGACAGCCGACCGATCCGGGCCGTTTCGCCAAGCCCTAGCGGCGGGGTGCGAGCAGGGGAGCGCCATGCGAGCAGTCATCGTCCGGGTCTCGGTGGTTGGCGCCGCCACGCTCGTCGCGGCCGCCGTCGCGGGGGCCGGTGCCGCGGCCCCGTCTCACCGGCCGTCGTTCGTCTCGTACGCCGCGCCCGCGGGGATGGGCGACGACGCGGGCGAGCCGTCGCTCGGAGTCAGCCCGAAGACAGGGGCCGTGCTGTTCGAGGCGGGCGCGGACACGTTGCGCGCCAAGGGGTTCGACGGTCACGGCCACGCGACCTGGACCGACGTCACGCCGCTCATACCGGGTCTCTACACGTTCGACCCGATCCTCGAGATGGACCTACGCACCGGCCGGACGTTCGCGTCGAGCCTCGACCTCTACTGCTCCCGGATGGCGTACACCGACGACGACGGCGCGCACTGGACGCAGGTCGCGCTCGGCTGCGGGATCGGCTCGGCGTTCGACCACCAGACGGTCGGGGTCGCGAAGCTGCGCGGGCCGCACGATCCGGACGCGTACCCGAGCGCCGTGTACTACTGCGCGCAAACCACTGTCACGACGAACTGCGGCGTGAGCAAGGACGGCGGCGACACCTTCGGCGTCGCGACGGTCGCCTACACGGTCAAGGACTGCGACACCGCGACCGGCCACGTCGAGGGCGCGCCGGACGGCACTGCGTACCTGCCGGCGTGGGAGTGCGGTGGCAAGGCGGGCGTCGCGGTGACGACCGACGACGGCGCGACGTGGACGCTGCGTATCGTGCCCGGGTCGACGATCGGCGACGGGATGCACCCGGGCCTCGGCGTCGGCGCGGACGGCACGGTGTACTTCGGCTGGGGCGGCAAGTCGGGGCCGGGGCCGGGCGGCCCGCCGTACGCTGCCGTCTCCCGCGACCGCGGCGCGACGTGGACCAAGCCGGTACGGCTCGGTGCCGACCGCGGCGTCGCGAACACCCGCTTCGTCACCGTGGTCGCGGGCGACGGCGACCGCGCGGCCGTGGCGTACCTCGGCACGAAGACGGGCGGCGACGGGTCGGCGACGACGTTCGCCGGCGAGTGGCACCTGTACGTGTCGTTCACGTACGACCGCGGCCGGCACTGGTCGACCGTCGACGCGACGCCGCACGCGCCGGTGCAGGTCGGCCCGATTTGCACGTCCGGCGCCTTGTGCACCGGCAACCGCAACTTGCTCGACTTCGAGGACCTCGTCATCGACGGGCGGGGCCGGGTGCTCGCCGCGATCGCCGACGGGTGCCCCGCGTCGACCTGCACGACCGCGACTCGCGCGTCCAAGGCGACGATCGTCCGCCAGGAGTCGGGCCGCGGACTGCTGCGCCGCTACGACGGGCGGCTGTAACAGGCGGGCGTCGTCTCACCCGCCATCCACGGATCGGCCGTCGTCCATCGGCACCGACACGGACATCGACGGCGAGCTCCGGTACGACTGCCCGCCGTCTCAGCGGGTCGGGTCACAACCCCATCGCCTTGGCGATGACGAGCTTCTGCACCTCGGACGCGCCCTCGACGACGCGGAGCATCCGCAGGTGACGGAGCACGTGCTCGACCGGCCCTTCCTTGAGCAGGCCCATGCCGCCGAACACCTGGAGGCAACGGTCGGCGACGGCGTACGCGCGCTCGGTGTCGTAGTACTTCACGATCGACGCGTCGAGCATCGGCTCCTGCCCCGCGTCGACGGCCCACGCGAGGTGGTACGTGAGCCAGCGCATCGCCTCGATCTCGGCCTTGCACTCGGCGAGCGAGAACGACACCGCCTGGAACTTGCCGATCGGCTTGCCGAACGCCGTGCGGTTCCGCGCGTGCGCCACCGCCGAGGAGAGGCACCACTCGGCGAGACCGAGGCACTGCGCGCCGATGTACGCGCGGCCCGCGTTGAGGAACTTCATCGCCGCGAAGAACCCGAGACCGACCTCCCCGACGACGTGGTCGGCCGGCACCCGCGCCTCGTCGAGGATCAGCTCGGACGGATGGGTGTCGGCGATCGTGAGCTGCTTCTTGCCCGGGGTCCACTGGTCGCGCGGGACGACGAACGCGGTGATGCCACCGGCCGCGCGCTTCTCCGGGTCGTTGACGGCGAAGACGACGGCGAAGTCGGCGCGGTCGGCGTTGGTGATGTAGTGCTTGCGACCGGTGATGACCCAGTCGTCGCCGTCTCGTACGGCCCGGGTCTTGATGCTCTGCGCGTCGCTGCCCGCCTCCGGCTCGGTGAGCGCGAAGCACATCGTCTGTTCGCCCTTGACGAGCGGCACGAGGTAGCGGTCCCAGAGATGCTTGGGCAGGTCGAGCAGCAACGGCGTGGGCGCCTCGGGGTTCGGCGGGCCGACGGCGAACGACGCGAGCCGCAGCCCCGACGCCGCTGCGTCCTCGACGAGCAGCGTCATGCCGAGCGTCGAGAGCCCCCAGCCGCCGACCGCCTCGGGCAGGTGCGCGGCGTAGAAGCCTTCCTCGCAGGCGCGGCGCTTCACCGTCGCGGCCGCGTCGCGGACCTCCTGGTCGAAGACGCCCTGGTGGATCGACGGCGCGACCTGCTCGTCGAGCGGGCGCACCTCGCGGTCGAGGAACGCCGCGAACGACGACCGCAGCGCGGCCAGCTCCTCCGGGATCGCAAAGTCCATAGCGCGGATCGTAGGCGGGCGCGTGGCCCCACGGTCCGCGCCGGCATCATCGGCTGAACAGCAACGCGCCGTTCCCGCCCGGACCGGCGCCGGCGACGACACCCGGCGTGGCCCGGGCGGCGAGCGCGGCCGCGACGGCTGCCGGTGTCGCGGAGGGGTCGGTGTCGAGGTACAGCGCCGCGACTCCGCTGTTGTGTGCCGTCGCCATCGACGTGCCGGAGAGCAGGACCGTGTCGACGTCGCCGGTGTACCAGGCGGACGAGATCGCGTCGCCGGGCGCGTACCAGTCGATGCACGCGCCGTAGTTCGAGAACGACGCGCGCGAGTCGTCGAGCGTCGTCGCGGCGACCTGCATCGACGCGGTCGTCGAGGCGGGCGACCGCGTGCACGCCCCGTCGAGCATCCCCTCGTTGCCCGCCGCGACCGAGTACGCGACGCCGGACGCGATGGACTGCGCGACGGCGGCGTCGGCCGCCGCGTTGAAGTCGCCGACCAGGCTCATGTTGGCGACGGCGGGCGCCCCCGCGGGATGGTGTTGCGTGATCCAGTCGACGCCGGCGATGACACCGGCCCAGGTGCCGTGACCCGAGCAGTCGAGGACGCGGACCGAGACGAGCCGCGCCTACTTCGCGACGCCGTTCTGCAGCCCGCCGATGGTGCCCGCGACATGGGTGCCGTGGCCGTGGCAGTCGCTGCCGTCGCCGCCGACGACGTCGTAGCCGAGGCTCGCCCGGCTCGGGAGGAACTCGACGTGCGAGAACCGGATCCCGGTGTCGACGACGTAGGCGGTCACGCCGTCCCCGGTCGCGTCGAAGCCGTACAGGTTGTCGAGCGGCAAGGCGCGCTGGTCGATTCGGTCGAGACCCCACGACGGGGGCAGCGGCTGCACCGCCGCAGCCGACACCGGGCCGTCGGCGACGACGTAGGCGACCCGTGGGTCGGTCCGCGCCTCGGCGAGCGCGGCCGGGCTCAGCCGTCCCGCGTAGCCGCGCACCGCGCTGTCGTAGACGAACGGCACGTCGCTGCCGAGATGGCGGGCGCGAGCGGCGGCGTGCTCGGGCACGCCGTCACGGAGGACGACGATGTACGTCCCGCCGGCCGGCGTGGCCGCGACCGGGGGCGAAGCGGCGCCGAGCATCGCGGCGACGGCGACGAGGAACACGGATGTCGTACGAGCTCTCATCGGATCTCCTGGACGAGCGGCCGTGGGAGCTGCCGCACCGGGCAGCCCCCACAGCCGGAAGCGGTCTTACGCGATGCCGGAGCAGCTCTCCGCCGGGCCGTCGGGCTCGACGTTGCCGAGGTTGTCCCGCGCGATCGTCTTGTAGCAGTACGTCCCCGGGAGGTTCCCGATCTCGGCCGTCTCGGGGAAGCTGCCCGAGGAGGCCGGGCCCTGGTATTCGAGCGCCCAGCTCGTCTCGTAGGGGTCCTGCTCGTAGACCCACACCCAGTTCACGCCGCTGCCGCCGTCGGACGCGTTGAAGGAGACGGTCCACGAGGTCGAGAGCGGCGGGTGGTTGACCGACGCCGTCGAGGTCGGCGGCTTCGTGTCGATCCAGATGGTGTACGACGAGACGGACTGGCTGCCGTTCTTCTCCAGCTCGTCCTGGGGCGTCGCGCAGACCCGGGCGAACTTGTCCTCGATCCCGCTCGGCGCGGTGTACGACGTGCTGTACGACCACGACCCGCGGCTGTCGACGACTCTGCTACCGGAGCACGTGCCGCCGCGCTGGAGCGAGAACGTCACCTGGTCGTTGTACGTGTCGGTGTCGTTCACGGAGGCGCCCATGGTGAACGTGCTGCCCAGCCAGGTGTTCGCGGCCGGCGAGGTGAAGCCGGTGATCGTCGGCGCGACGTCGTGGTCGTAGCCGTTCTGCTTCGAGGCCACCGTGAACTCACGCGGCCGCGACACGCCCAGGTTCCACTTCATGTCGCCGAGCTTCGACGGGTTCGCGCTCAGCGCGGTGATGCTGTGCGAGATCGCGCTCGAGTCGGTGACCCAGTCCCACGTCTCGGGGAGGCCGTTCTCGACGTTGCACCGGCCCGCCACGTTGTCGCACATGTCGTAGAAGATCTGGAACACGTCGTTCTCGTTGCTCTGACCTTGCGGTGATGGGCAGCCGGGCAGGTACCTGGTCGAGAGCAGCGACGACCAGAAGCTCGCCCATCCCTCGGTCAGCGCCAGGCCCTGGTCCTGGGCGCCGTCCTGGCAACCGCTGTGGGCGCCGCCGGGGCCGGGCAGCGAGCTCGAGTTGCCGAGCGCCATGTCGTGCACGTAGTGCCCGTACTCGTGGTGCAGCGTCTCGTCGGTCGAGGTCTGGCCGAGGTAGAGCCGGTCCTCCCACGGGCGGTAGAAGCCGGTCGTCGTGCTCGCTTCAGGGATGCGGACCTTCGCCTGGGCGGCGATCGAGACGTACGACTGCGCGAGGTTCCACGACGCCTCGACCCACTCCCACCTCATCCAGCCGATCTCGTCGTTCGCGCCGGTCGGCGTGATGGTGCCGGCGTTCAGCGTCGTGCAGGCGACATCGTCGCCCATGTTGACCCACTTCTCGTACGGGTTGCCGTTGGTCCCCTCGATCCGCCACGCCGTGTTTTCGAGCTGGACCTTGATCCGCGGGTCGATGTGGTTGTTGAAGACGTCGGTCTCGCAGGGCACGCTGATGCTGAAGAAGCCGCTCGCGTTGGTCAGCGCGCTGCCGTACTCGTCCTGGGTTGTGATGTCCTCGTCGTAGATCCGGATCCAGACGTTGGACATGGCGACCTGCGCCGAGGTTTTGACCGTGCCGGTGATCGTCACCGTGCCGGCGACGCCGACGTCGCCGGAGCCCTGCTTCGCCACCATCGGGTCACCGGCCGCCGCACGGGTCGGTGGCAGCGGGGCGGACCCGTCGACGACGAGCGGCGCCGCCGGCGGGACGGGCACCGGGTTGATCGTCGTCGCCGTCGGGTTCGCGCAGCCGCCGAACGCGACCGGGATGGTGTAGGTGCCGCCGGGACTGGTGGTCACGTCGATCACGCCCTCGTACGGCCGGACGCCGCACGGGACCTTGGCCACGACGACACCGCTGCGCTCGGAGTCCGGGGTGATGGTCAGTTTCGGCGCGAGCGACGGGTCGCCGGCCCAGGCGACGCTCGCCTTGGTCAGCGTGACGTCCGCCGTGAGGGCGATGGTGGTGACCAGCGCGGTGCCCGTCACCTGCGCACCGGCCAGCCGGAACGCGACGCCGTACGGGTCCCGGTCGATGATCTGCTGCTGCCGCGGCGCGGCTCCGGTCGGCACGGCGCCGGCGGCGCCGGCCGGTACGGCCAGCGTCACCGCCGTCGCCACGATGAACGTCTTGAGCTTCATGCGGACTCCTCGAAGCGCGGCCGTGAGGCGTGGCACCCAGGTGGTGCCGACACCTTGGGACACGTTCGGAAGGAGCGGAGTGTTACGTGACCGTCGAGAGCACGGTCGACGCGAGGCGGGTACGGATCACGCCAGGTCTCGAAGGACGCGCTGCGCGGCGTTGTGGCCGGCCGCGCCGATGACCGAGCCGGCCGGGTGGCAGCCGGCACTGCAGGCGTAGAGGCCGTCGAGGCCGGTGGCGTACGGCATCCGGTCGGCGAACGCGACCGCGTTGTCGACGTGGTGGATGTGGCCGCCGGTGATCCCGAAGTGGCGTTCGATGCCCTGCGGCGACAGCGCGAACGTGTCGGCCACCAGATCGCTGGTACCCGGCGCGAACCGGTCGCAGATCGACAGCAGGTGGTCGACGTAGCCGGTGACGTCGGCGCCGTACGGCACCGACTGCACGAACAGCGCCGACGAGTGGTGTCCCGCCGGGTCGCGCAGCGACGGGTCGACGGTCGTGTGCACGTACCACTCGATGGTGGGGAAGTCGGGCAGCCGCCCGGCCTGCACGTCGGCCCACTGGCGGCGTACGGCGTCCAGCCCGCCGTCGGGCAGCAGGTGGATCGTCGCGCCGAACGGGTTGCCGTCGGGCAGGCAGGTGAAGCGCGGCAGGGCGCGCAGCGCGAGGTTGACCTTGAGCGTCGAGCCCGGGAGGCGGACGTCCTCGAGGTGCTTGCGCAGGCCGACGGGGAACGCGTCGCCGGTCAGCGCCATGAGCCGGTACGGGTCGCAGCCGCCGACGACGACGGGCGCGCGGACCTCCTCGCCGCTCGCGAGCACGACACCGGCGACGGCGCCGTTCTCGACAACGACCGACTCGACGGCCGCGCCGGTCCTGATCTCCGCGCCGGCCTCCCGCGCCGCGTCCGCGAGCAACGACGTCACGGTGCCCATGCCGCCGCGGACGATCATCCAGGTGCCGTCCGCGCCGGGGAGGCGGCACATGTTGTGCACCAGGAAGTTGTGGCCGGAGCCCGGCGTGTCCGGCCCGGCGGCGAGACCGGAGAGGCCGTCGGTGACGGCGTACATCGCGACGACCAGGTCGGACGCGAAGCCGAACCGCCCGAGGTACTCGGCGACCGAGCCGCGGCACAGGTCGACGAACGTCTCGCGCAGCGCGGGACGTACGTAGCGTTCCGCCGTCTCCTCGATCGTCCCCGGCTCGGCGAGCCACGCGGGCGCGAGGTCGTCGCGCAACGCGCCGATCTCGGCCTGCAACGCCTCGTCCGCCCGCCAGTCCTCCGGCGAGAAGAACTCCTCGTAGTTGCGGCGTACCGCGTCGCGATCGGACCCGAGCAGCAGGTACGACGAGCCCGTCGTCGGCAGGAAGTAGTGCGGGTCGCGTCTGATGAGGGGCAGGTCGACGCCGAGCGTCGCGACGAGCTCCGGTGGCATCAGGCCGAGCAGGTACGCGCCCGTCGACTGCCGCAGTTCAGGAACGCGCGGGAACGGCGCCTCGGTCCGTGCCGCGCCACCGACGACGCCGGCCGCTTCGAGGACCGTGACGCCCAGTCCGGTCCGGGCGAGCAAGGTCGCGGCGACCAGCGCGTTGTGGCCCGCCCCGACGACGACGACGTCCGTCACGTTCTCCGCTCCTTGCGCCAGACGAGTCGCAGCCCCGACCAGACGTCGGTGACCGCGCAGACCTTGTTGTCCACCAGGCCGAGCGGGAGCGCAACCTCACGCAGCGAGTCCTCGGTCAGGTCGGTGCGGACGCCCGACGCCTTCTTCGGCCAGGCGACCCACAGCGACCCGTCGGGGAACACCGCCTCGCCGAGCGCCGGGACGCGGCGGGCCAGGTCGGCGTAGGTCGTCGTGAACAGCATCACGACCTCGGCGCGCAGCGGGCCTGACCGCCGGACGCGGACGCCGGGCGGCAGCGGACCGAGGTCGAAGTCCGCGGGTGCGGCGACGAGCCGTACCGACGACTCCGGCTTGATGCCGAGCTTCGCCGGGAGCGGCGTACCCGAGTACCCGGCTACGCCGGGCAGAGCATGCCGAGCTTCTGCCCGATCGGGCTGTTCGCGACGTAGCACGCGATGTCGCACGGCTCGCCGTAGCAGGCGTGCGCGGCCGGCGCGGCGACGGTGAGGGACGCGGCCGCGACAGCGGTGGCGAGGAGGATGCGGGGGATCGACATGCGGCGAAAGTACCGGTTACGCCCGGAGCAGGTACAGCACGTGCGGCAGGCCCGCGTGCACGACCTCGCCGGCGTACGTCATGCCGAGGCGTGTCATCACCGCGCGCGAGCGGACGTTGTCGGGCAGCGTCGCCGCCGCGACCTCGTCGAGCCCGAGGGTGTCGAACGCGTACGCGACCGCGCCGCACGCCGACTCGGTCGCGTAGCCGCGACCCCACACGTCCGGGCGCAGCCGCCACCCGAGGTCGGTGTGCGGCAGGTCGTCGAACGGCTTGAGGATCTGCACGCCGACGAGCCGTGCGGTGTCCCGTTCGGTAATGGCGAAGAAGCCGAAACCGTTGTGCGCCTGGGCTTTCCAGCGGTCGAGACGTGCGCGTTCCGCGGCGACGCCGGTCGACGGCGTGCCGTCGAGCCAGCGCATGACCTCGTCGTGGCGGTGCATCGCGTACAGGGCGTCGGCGTCGTCGTCGGCGAGGTCGCGGATCACGAGGCGCTCGGTCTCGTACACGACGCCCATGTCGCGAGAGGCTAGCGGCATGGTCGCCATCCCGGACCCGGTCCGCGCGCTCCTCGACACGTCCCCGCTCGGGCACCTGGTGACGGTGAACCCCGACGGGTCGCCGCAGTTGTCCGTCGTGTGGGTCGGCATCGACGACGGCGAGCTCGTCGTCGGGTCGATCGGCCCGCGGCAGAAGCTGCGCAACGTCGAGCGCGACCCGCGGGTGGTCGTGTCGTTCGAGGCGCCGGGGATGAACGAGTTCGGGTTGCACAACCATCTCGTCGTGTACGGCCACGGGCGGGTCACCGAGGGCGGCGCGCCGGAGGTGCTGCAGCGGCTGGCGTACGGCTATATCGGGCCCGGGGTGACGTTCCCGCCGATGCCGGACCCGCCGCCCGGCCACGTCCTGCGCATCACGCCCGAGCGGTACGGCGGCGTCGGCCCCTGGGCATAGGGGGCGGGGCGGCCGCCGCCGCTCTCGCCCTTCGTGATCTTGGCGAGGTTGCGCACGCATATGGTGCGAAACCTCGCCAAGATCACGATTTCTCGGGGAGGTCGCGGGTGGGTGAGACCTTGTCATTCGAACAGACGTTCGAATAGACTGGTGGGCATGCCCCCCGCCGTCGACCACCTCCGCGACCGGCTCGCGCCGCCCGGTGCCCGCGAGGTGCTGCCGGTGCCGCCGCCGCTCGACGTGCTGTTCCCCGACGGCGGGCTGGTGCGCGGCACCGTCGTCGCGGTCGAGGGCTCGGTCTGGCTCGCGCTCGCGGTCGCGGCCGGGGCCAGCGCGGCCGGGTCGTGGTGCGCGGTCGTCGGCTTGCCCGACCTCGGCGCCGCGGCGGCCGCCGAGGTCGGCGTCGACCTCGACCGCCTCGTCCTCGTGCCGAGCCCGGGGTCGCAGTGGGCGACGGCGGTGGGTGCGTTGCTCGACGGGTTCGACGTCGTGCTCGCCCGCCCGGCTCGCGAGATCAGCGGCGGCGAGGCGCGACGGCTCGCGGCCCGGGCCCGCGAACGCCGCGCCGTGATCGTCGCGGTCGGCGACTGGCCGGACGCCGTCGACCTGCGGCTGCGGGTCAGCGACACCGAGTGGACCGGCCTGCACTCCGGGTACGGCCGGCTCGCCGCCCGGCACTGCCGCGTCTCCGCGCTGGGCCGGGGCGCCGCCGCCCGCGAACGCCGCGTCGCCACGACCCTGCCCGACCTCGGGCCCGCGCCGATCCTCACTCGCCCCGCCCGGGCCGCCGCGCTGGCCTGAGCCCGTGGCCATCCGCACCCTCACCGCCTGGTGCCCCGACTGGCCGCTCGCCGCCGCGGGCGTACCGCCCGAGGTGCCCGCCGCGATCCTCGTCGGCGATGAGGTGCTCGCCTGCTCGGCGGCAGCGCGGGCGGACGGCGTACGCCGCGGCCTGCGCCGCCGCGAGGCCCAGCGGCGCAGCCCCGGGCTGCGCGTCCTCGACCGCGACGAGGCGGCGGAGGCGCGGGCGTTCGAGCCGGTGGCGGTGGCGCTGGAGGACGTCTGCCCGCGCCTCGAGATCGTCCGGCCCGGCACCTGCGTCTTCGGGACCAAGGGGCCGTCCCGTTACTTCGGCGGCGACACCGCGCTCGCCGTCCTCGTCGCCGGGCAGGTGGACGACCGGGTCGCCGGACTGGCCGGAGTGACCCAGGCCGCCCCGTGCCAGGTCGGGGTGGCGGACGGCGTGTTCGCGTCCCGGCTCGCGGCGCGGCAGAGCGCGATCGTGCCGGCGGGCGGGAGCGCGACGTTCCTCGCGCCGTACCCCGTCGCGGTGCTGGACCGGCCCGACCTCGCCGGCCTGCTGGTGCGGCTCGGGTTGACGACGCTGGGGTCGTTCGCGGCGTTGCCGCCGACCCGGGTCGCGTCACGGTTCGGTGCCGACGGGCTGCTCGCGCATCGCCTCGCCCGCGGTCTCGACGAACGCCCCCTCGGCGTCCGCGTCGTTCCCCCCGACCTCGCCGTGCAGACCGAGCTCGACCCGCCGGCCGACCAGGTCGAGCCGCTGGCGTTCGTCGCGAAGTCGCTGGCGGACACGTTGCGCGCCGAGCTCGAGGCGCGCGGGCTCGTCTGCACTCGGGTGCTCGTCGAGGCCGAGACCGAGCACGGCGAGCACCGCGGCCGGCTCTGGCGGCACGACGGCGTCCTCACCGCCGCCGCGGTGGCACAACGCGTGCGCTGGCAGCTCGCCGGGTGGCTGACCGGGCCGGTGGGGGAGCGGCCGACCGCCGGGATCACGCTGCTGCGGCTCGTTCCCGACGAGGTCCACCTCGACGAGGGGCAGCAGCTCCCGCTCTGGGGCGGCGTGACCGACGCCGACGAACGCGCCGCCGCCGTCCTGGCCCGGCTCCAGGGGCTGCTCGGGTTCGACGCGGTCCGGGTCGCGGTGCCGTCGGGCGGCCGGTCGCCCGCCGAGACGGTCCGGCTGGTGCCGTGGGGGGAGCCGAAGGGGGCGGTGTTCACCGGGACGCCGCCGTGGCCGGGGCGGCTGCCCGCGCCGGCGCCGTCGCTGGTGTTCGCCGACCCGGTGCCCGCGCTGGTGTTCGACCACGCGGGGACGGACGTCGCGATCGCCGACCGCGGGGAGCTGTCGGCGCCGCCCGCGCGGATCACCGTGCCGCGCGCGGGGACCGCGCGCGT